>DATJLB010000278.1:0-15702 GCA_035490915.1 Geobacteraceae bacterium | reverse complement strand
GATTCAACCGAAGCCGTGTCCCAGAGCAGCTCGACTCCATGCTTGACGTCCGCCAGGGCCTTCTTCAGGCGGTTTTGCAGCTCTCTGGCGCGCTCGGGCTCGATGTCGAAGCCCACCCCGCCCGGCCGGACCAGGCCGCGGCCAAACCGGCTGCCGCAAATATGGGCCGTCGCATTGAGGAAATCGCCCCGCAACCGGCCACAGTACGCCGACGTGGGCAGATAACCCACATCATTGGCCAGGGCGCCCAGGTCGCCGGTGTGGTTGGCCAGCCGCTCCAGTTCCAGGGCAATGCCGCGGATTGCTTCGGCCCGTGCGGGCGCATGTCTGCCGCTGAGCGCCCCCAGGACCATGCAGTGGGCCTCGCAGTGGGCAACGGTGCTGTCTCCTGCCACCGTTTCCATTTGATAGAGCGTTTTCGGGTAGGGGCCGCCGATTAACGCTGCCTCGATGCCGCGGTGCTGGTAGCCGAGGGAAATCTCCAGGTGGAAGACGACCTCGCCGTGACACTGGAAGCGGAAATGCCCGGGCTCGATGATTCCCGCATGGACCGGTCCGACCGCCACTTCGTGCACCTCGTCCCCCTCGACCCGGTAATAGTCCATAACCCCTGGGAGCGATCTTTCCCCGTTCCCGCCGCCGAACGGCCGCTGGAAACGGACCGGCTTCAGCCAGGGGTGGTTTTCGGGGACGATGCCGCACTGCTCGGCGATTTCACGTTCGAACAGATGAACCTGGGGGACAAGCCGTGCCAGGGAGGGGAAGGAGTTCCTGACGGTTGTGGCCATGATCCCTATCGCCCCTTCGGTCTTGTAGGACATGACGCAGTAGAGCGCCACGCCGTCTCCCTGCGGGACGCCGAAGTAGGCGGAAACGCGCCAGCCGTGGTCGCAGGAGTCGATGATCGCCTGGAAGAATGCGTCGCCGGGAGTAAAGGGGACCTGATCGAGCAGGACCGCCTGGCCGTTATAAAATCTGAGCAGGGCACGTTTCATGGCCGCACCTCCAGAAGGCCCGCCGCATCGTGGAGGAGCTGGCGGAAGGGGGCGGGGAGCCAGAGCCCGAGCAGCAGGACCACGCCCATCAGAAGGAACGGCGGGGCGACGGTCAGGAGGCGGTCACGGTAATCGGTCGGCTCCAGCGCCTCCGGCTCGACCCCCATCACCATCGGGAGGACCGTGGAGGCCATCCCGATGAAGATGACGGCGAGGAACAGGAGAAAGGCGGCGCCGACCAGGTAGTGTCCTTCCCCGAAGGCGTTGGTGACGATGGTGAATTCGCTGATGAACGGGGCGAAGGGGGGGGAGCCGGTGATGGCGATGAAGCCGGCGAGAAAGAGCCCCCCCGACCAGGGGAGGCGGGAGAGCGCCCCCTTCACCACGTCGCAGCTCTTGCTCCCGTATGAGCGGTGGATGTTCCCGCAGGAGAGGAACAGCACCCCCTTGGTGAGGCCGTTGTTGATCATGTGGAGGAGCGCGCCGAAGAGCGCCCCCTTCCCGAGGCCGAGCGCGACGGCGAGGATGCCGACGTGCTCGACGCTGGAGTAGGCTAGCATCCGCTTGAAGTCGGCCTGGCGCACCACGAACACGGCGGCGGTGGCCATGGAGACGAGCCCCATCATCACCAGGGTGTCCTGGAAGAAGCGGGGGTGCCCCGCCGCCATGCAGATCTGGTAGATGCGCATGATGCCGAGAAAGGCGCAGTTCACGAGCCCCCCTGCGAGGAGCGCCCCTACCAGCCCCGGCGCCTCTCCGTAGGCGTCCGGCTTCCAGGTGTGGAGCGGCGCGAGCCCCATCTTGGTGCCGAACCCGACCAGCAGGAAGACGAACGCCGCATTCAGCCAGGCGGGGGAGAGATGACGGGCCTGACCGATCAGCGAGGGGAGAAGCAGGGTTGCCTCTCCCCCGGCCACGATCGTCGAGTAGGCGAGGAAGTAGAGCCCGAGGAGCGCCAGGGCGATCCCCACCGAGCAGATCAGCATGTATTTCCAGGTCGCTTCGATGGAGCGGGCGTTGCGGTTGAAGTAGATGAGCGGCGCCATGGTGAGGGTGGTGGTCTCGATCGCCACCCAGAGGAGCCCGAGGTGCTGTGCCAGGGCGGCGAGCGTCATGGCCGACAGGCAGACGAGGAGCCCCATGCAGAGGACACGGTTCCTGCGTTCCCGGCGGTAGCCGAGATAGCCGACCGAGTAGACGGCGCAGACCATGAACAGCACACTGGCGACCAGCAGGATCAGCTTGCCGATCGGGTCGAGGAAGATCCAGCCGGCGTGGGAGGGAGGCGGGGTGTTCACCAGTACGGCGGCGGTCAGGGCGAGGTGGAGGGCGCCGCAGACGGGCAGCACGATCGGGCGCCGGTGATCGTCCGGTAAGAGCCAGGTGACGAGGGCGCCGACGAGCGGTATGAGCACGAGACCGTAGAGCATGTGGTTTCCTTGAAATCGGTTCAAGGTTCAATGTTCAAAGTTCAAGGTTTAATGCCTGAGCTTTTCAACATTGAACGTTGAACCTAGAACTTTGAACTATTCTTTCAGCGCCGTCAACCGCGACGTGTCGATGGAGGAAAACTCGCGGCTGATGTGGTTGATGATGATCCCCATGACGAAGATGCCGACCAGGAGGTCGAGGAGCGCCCCCGCCTCCACCATGACCGGCATCGCCTCGGTCAAGAGCAGCCCGAAGATGAAGATGCCGTTTTCGAGGATCAGGTAACCGATCACCTGGGTGATCGCCTTGCGACGGGTGGTGAGGACCAGAAAGCCGGTCAACAGAGTGGCGATGGCGGCCGGCACGAACAGGAGCCCCCGGTGGGCGGGGTGGAGCGGCAGTTTTTGCGAGAACAGAAAGGCGAGCGCCGTAAGGACCGCCCCGAGGAGGAGGGTGGCGATATAGCCGATGAACGGCTCGATTTCCCGCCTGATCTCCGCCTTCCTGACCGCGCCGGTGAGGAGCGAGGGGATCAGGACACCTTTGGCGACGATGATCCCTGCCGAGATGAGGAGGATGTGCCAGGAGACGCTGTGGATGATACCCGGCAGGAGCCCGAGCGCCACCCCCTGCACGGCAACGGCCCGGATGGAGATGGCCATCCGGGACGAACCGAGGACGAGGAAGTTGATGAGCATGACGAGGACTAATAGCTGATCCGAAAAGGAACTCATGGGTTCACCTCAAAATGAGCAACATCGCGAAGGCGGCCAGGATGCAGGCCGCCACCAGCAGTTGGGGAATACGGATGAGCCGGAGCCGGGCCATGACCGACTCGACCACCCCGATGATCACCGCCATCACGAGCATGGAGCAAACGAACACCAGCCAGTCGAGCAGGTCGTTTCCGGCGCGCAGCGGCAGGGCGACCTGGATGAAGAAAGTGAGCAGCACGAACAGCTTGAGGGCGGCCCCATACAGGATGTAGCCGAAGGCGGGGCCTGAGTGGTCGAGCACCATCACCTCGTGGATCATGGTCAGTTCCAGGTGGGTGTTCGGGTCGTCGAAGGGGATCCGGCAGTTCTCCACCAGCACGACGGTGAAGAGCGCCCCTACCAGCAGCAGCATGGCGGCACCGTCGGAGAACCAGGTGGCGGCAGAGGAGTGCGTCAGCATGGAGGAAAGGGAGAGGGAGCCGGAGAGCCGGGCGAGCACGATCAGGGCGAAGAAAAGGGTCGGTTCGGCCAGGCAGGAAAAGGTTGCCTCCCGGGCCGCCCCCATCCCCTCGAAGCTGGAGCCGGTGTCGAGGGCCGCGGCCATGGTGAAGAAGCGGGACAGCCCGAACAGGTAGGCGAACAGGATCATGTCGCCGGCGAAGGAGACCGGTGCCGGATGGTTGCCGAGCGGGATGAGGAGAGACGCCACGGCCACCGCGGCCAGGGTGATGACCGGCCCCGCCCGGAACAGCCAGGTGGTCGTCTCGCTGAACACCGAGCCCTTGCGCAGAAGCCGCAGGATGTCGTAGTAGGGTTGGAGATAAGGGGCGCCGACTCTGCCGGCGAAGGCGGCTTTCGTCTTGCCGATCACCCCGAGGAGGAGCGGCGGCATCAGGATGGTCAGGAGCAGATGGATGAGGATGTCGGTCATGAAAACCTCAGTTTTGAGTTCTTAGTTGTGAGTTTTGAGTTGAAAAGCAAAGAACCTTAAACCTTTTTGGGTCGCATGGTGCGATTTTAACTCGAAACTCAAAACTCAAAACTATCAACTGTTTTAGTGCGCCCATGCCATGAGCAGCACCAGGGTGACGAAGATGTAGAGGATGTAGATGTGCTGCTTGCCATGCTGCAGTTGCCGGCAGAAGGAAAAGACGTATTCCGTTCCCCGGAATAGCGGCTTGATCACCTGTTCCAGGATGCTCTCCGGGCAAAGGCTCCGGAATGAGGCGCTCCCCGGGAAATAACCGGCGAGGATGGGCGCGCCGGAGCGGGGCCGGATCACTATGCCGAACAGATTCACCATCGTTTGGCCGAAGGAGGAGGCGGTGTACTGCATGGTGGCGGCAGGCCGGAGATAACCGCACCCCCAGGTGGCGTCCCTGCCGATCGGTGCGGTTTCGAGCCGGCGGCGTAATAGAAGCGCCAGGATTCCGATGGCCGCGAGCAGCGCCAGCCCGGCGCCCGTCAGCCACTGGAGCGGTGCCACAGCGGAAAGTTCCGTGCCGGCCCCCGCCAGATCCGGGGCGATAACGGCGGCGGCGGGAAGTACCAGGGCCACGAGGAGCTGCGGTGCGAGGCCGGCCAAGGCGCAGAGGATGGCAAGACCTCCCATCGGCGCCAGCATCGGCCAGCCCGCCTCGTGGCCACCTCCTGCAGCCGAGGGGCGGGGAGAGCCGAGAAAGACCGTTCCGTAGAGCTTGACGAAGCAGAGGGTCGCAAGCCCCCCGATCAGCGCCAGGAGAGGCGCAACCGGCGCCAGATACGGGACCGGCGCTCCGGTCGCATCGGTGAAGGATGCGGCATACAGGAGAAACTCGCCGGCAAAGCCGTTGAACGGGGGGAGGCCGGAGATGGCCACGGTCCCCACCAGGAAAAATCTGGCGGTCCAGGGCATCCGGCGGGCGAGCCCCCCCATCAGGTCGGCCAGCCGGCTCCCGGTGGCATGGATCAGGGAGCCGGCGCCGAAGAAGAGGAGCGGTTTGAACATGCTGTGGTTGAGGATGTGGAGGAGCGCCCCGGCAAGCCCCAGAAGCCCCAGAAGCGGCCGGTGGGTTGCCGCACCGATGATCGCCACTCCGAGGCCGATGGTGACGATTCCGATGTTCTCGATGCTGCTGTAAGCGAGGAGCCGTTTCAGGTCGCGCTGGGCCATGGCGAAGGCGATCCCGAGGAGCGCCGAGACGGCGCCGATGCCGAGTAGCGCAGCACCCCACCAGAGGGGCTGGCCATGGAACAGGGATACCACCCGGACGATCCCGTACACCCCCATTTTCAGCATGACGCCGGACATGAGGGCGGAGACGTGGCTCGGCGCATTTGCATGGGCGGCCGGGAGCCAGATGTGAAACGGCATCACCCCTGCCTTGAAGCCGAAGCCCGCCAAGGCGCCGAGGAAGATGACCGTCGCGACAGGAGTCACACCCACCAGGGAGCCGCCCGCCGGAAACAGAAAAGAGCCGGTTTCCTCACGCAGCAGGATGAACATTACGAACAGGAACAGCGTGCCGACGTGGGTGGCCACGAGGTAGACGTTTCCCGCCTCCCGGACCTCGGCGCGTTCGTGCTCGACGGTCAGGGCGAAGAAGGCGGCCAGGGCCATCACCTCCCACGCCATCAGGAACAGGACGCCGTTTCTGGCGGTCACCACGAGCGCCATGGCAGCGGCGAGGAGTCCGAGGGAAAAGGTGAGGAGCGGTTCGGTGCGGCGGTTGGCAGCGGCGGTCCAGTAGCCTTCCGCATAGACGGCGGCACAGCCGGAGACGAGAAAGATCGGGAGGAGGAACAGGGCGGAGAGGGGGTCGATGGCGACGTCGCACGAGTCGAACGGCATGGTCCAGGCGATGGTGTAGGTGACGGTCCGGCCGGAGAGAAGCAGGGACAGAGTGCCGCCGAGCCCGAGCAGGCTGGCGAGGAGCGCGGAGCCGGTGGCGATCCGCTGACCGGTGCCGGGGTGGCGGATCAGCGCCAGGCCGGGGAGGCCCGAAACGGCGTACAGCAGGATGGCGGCGAAAATCAGCATGGCGGGGTCGTACGGCCCCGCCCCTGACACATCCATGACACGACTCCTTCCACGCGCCTCGGCTTCGTAAGGTGGTGGAAAAAAATACTGACACTTTATGAAACTATATGTTATTATTTTTTACGCGTCAATGGTAAATACCGACACGGAGAAAGCTCATGCCGAACACCCGCTTGAACGTTACCCTTCCTACCCATATGGTGGACGACATCAAGGCGCTCTATGGTCCCCGGGGGGTGAGCCAGTTTCTCGAGGAGGCAGTTCGGGAAAAGCTGATGGCCTTGAAAAAGCAGGCGTTCAAGGGGCTGATCGAGGGGTACCAGGCGACCGCCGAGGAGACCGTTGCGACGCTCAAGAAATTCGACCCCGCGGTGACGGAGAAGCGCGATGTTTAAGCGGGGAGGGATCTATCAGGTCAACCTGGCCCACGAGGGGGAAACTGCCCGGGAGGCCTGTCCCTGTCTGGTGGTGAGCAACAACATCAGCAATGAGTACTCCCCTGTCGTTACCATCATTCCCCTATCGTTTACCCACCTGGAAAAGATCTACGACTTCGAAACCTTCCTCCCGGCCGCCAAGACCGGCCTCGGACAGGACGCTAAGATCAGTACCCACATCGTCATCACCATCGACAAGAGCCGGGTCGTCGGCGAACGGACCGGCTTCCTCGCCAAGGGAGTGCTGCAAAAGGTCGAGAAGGCACTCCGCCTGCAACTTGCCCTGTAGAACGTCCTTTTTCTGAGTCAAAACCGGATTGCCGCGCTTCGCTCGCAATGACGTGATACGCACAAACCCAGTCGCTGCGAGGAGGAACGACGAAGCTATCTCCTTTTCCAGTCTGGCGCAGTTCCCCCTTCTCAGGCGTACCGGGCCCAGATGAGGAGGAGTGCGAGCGTCAGGAAGGTATACAGGATGTAGAGGTGGAGCTGGCCGTGCTGCAAGCGGCGGATGGTCCCCATCCTGGCGTTGGCGCGCGCGAGGAACGGGAGGAACGCCAGGTCGAGCACCGCTTCGGGCACATGGCTGGCAAACCGGGACTCCGGCGGGAACGGCCCGCTGATGGCGGGAAGCTTCCAGTGGGGGCGGAGCATGCCGCCGAACAGCTTGACCAGCATTTCGGCGAAGGAGGAGGCACTGTACTGCATGCGGGGAGAGGGGCGGAGGTAGCCGCAATCCCAGGTAAGACCGATAGCCTGCGGGGCGGCTTTGAGCCTTTGGGTGAAGAAAAAGACCGCGAGGAAGGTGAGGACGAGGAGGGCCATCCCGAGGAGGGTGAGCCACCAGAGGGGCGCAGCTGTTCCGAGCCGTATCCCGGCCAGGAAGTGTGCGGAGTGGCAGGTGGTGACCGCGCCATCCAGAATCCCGGCCGTGGCCGGGGGGAAAAGCCCGATGAAGGCGCAGAAGAACGCCAAAAGACCCATCGGTACCCGCATCCGCCAACCGGCTTCGTGGGCCCCGGCGGCGGCCGGTGAGCGTGGCACACCCAGGAAGACGACACCGTAGACTTTGACAAAGCAGGCGACGGCCAGCCCGCCGATGAGTGCCAGGGATGGTGCCGCCAATGCCAGGAACGACACGGCCGGGCCGGCCGCCTCCTTGACTCCGGTGAACAGGCCGAGGTAGATGAGAAACTCGCTCACAAAACCGTTGAGCGGCGGCAGACCGCAGATGGCGACCGACCCGATCAGGAAAAATGCCGCTGTCCAGGGCATGCGTCGGACCAACCCTCCCATCAGGTCGATCTCGCGGGTGCGGATACCATGGATCAGCGACCCGGCGCCGAGGAAGAGGAGCGCCTTGAACGTGGCGTGGTTCAGGACATGGAGGAGTCCCCCCGCCATCCCGAGCATGGCGAGGAGCGGGTTGCCGATGGCCCGTCCGATCAATGCCACGCCGATTCCCATGGCGATGATGCCGATGTTCTCGATGCTGTGGTAGGCGAGGAGGCGTTTCAGGTCGTGCTGGGCGATGGCAAAGGCGACCCCGAGGATACCGGAGACGGCCCCGGCGACCAGGACCACGGTCCCCCACCAGAGCGGTACGTGGTCGAAGAAGGAGAAGACCCGGACCAGGCCGTAGATCCCCATCTTGATCAGAACCCCCGACATGAGGGCCGAGATGTGGCTCGGGGCATTGGCGTGGGCGGAGGGGAGCCAGACGTGGAGCGGCATGATGCCGGCCTTCATGCCGAAACCGAGGAGTGCGGCGGCGAAGATCCCGGCGGCCAGCGCCCCCCCACCGTCCAGCGAACCGGCGGCCGGGAAGTGTGAAAAACCGTGAGCGCTCCTGAGCAGGGAAAACATCGCGAACAGGGAGAGGGTGCCGATGTGGGTGGTGATCAGGTAGAGCGTTCCTGCTTCCCGTACCGCCGGCGTGTCGTCTTCGGCGGTCAGGGCGAAGTAGCAGGAGAGGGCCATCACCTCCCAGGCCATCAGGAAGAGGATGCCGTCGCGCGCCATGACGAGGAGGGCGAGGGACGCGCTCAGGAGGCCGAAGAAAAAGGAGAGCTTGCGGCTCGAGCGGGGGTTCGCGGCGGCAGGCCAGTAATCGGCGGCGTACAGGGTACAGCAGAGAGAGATGACGAAGATGGGAAGAAGGAACAGGGCGGAGAGGGGGTCGATCCCCATTTCCCCGGGACCGAACGGGAGGCTCCACTCGATGGTGTAGTGCTCCGTGCTTCCGGTCGCGAGGGCGAGGCAGGTGCCGATCACCCCGGTCAGCGAGGCGAGCAGCATGAGCCCGGTGGCGATTCTCTGCCCCTTTTCCAGGTCACGCAGAAACAGACCAGGCACACCCGAAAGGGCGGCCAGCGCGATGCCGACGGCGATGATAACGACCGGGGACAGTACCTCTGCGGGCGCCATCATCGGTCTTTCCCGATTTCCGCTTCGATGGCTTTGACGGTGGCGAGGATCTCGTCACTGCTCCCCTGTCGCTGCAGAACCGCCTTGAACCTGCCGTCGCGCAGTGCGTACGCCAGTTTCGCCAGCAGGTGGAGGTGGGTCCGGGCGGTGGGGCTGATCAGGGTGAAGAGGATGTTGACCGGTTTGCCGTCCAGGGCATGGAAGTCGATCGGCTTTACCAGGAAACAGAGGGTGATGGCCGGCGAAGAAACATGGAGAAGTATGGGGTTCCGCACGTGGGGGATGGCGATGCCGTCGCCGATGGCGGTTGTGCCGAGCGCCTCCCGGGCGAGGAGGACCTGGAGGAGAAAATCAGGGTCGATCTGGGGTGGAAGCTGAAGCATGGCCACCACATTTTTCAGGACCGTCTGGGTTTCCTCCCCCTGGATGCCGAAGTGGATTCCCCCCGCTGCCAGCGCCTGGGAAAGCGAGGGCATGGGGGTCTCTTCATCACGGGCCGCGGCGAAGATCTCCGGCGACAGCTTGATCCCCTGGTCGGTCGCCCATTCCAGCAGGTCGACCCGATTCAGCCGGTAGCGATCGTTTATCTTTACGGCGGGAAGCCCTTTTTTCCTGATCCAGTTCAGGACACGCTTTTCATCGACCTGAAGTAATCTGGCGGCTTCATTGACGGTTAGCTGCATCGATGCTCCCTGCTACATTCGTGTACTGCTGCATAAGGGGGGCTTATAGCAAATTAATAGAACATAATTATATAACGTCCCGCTCCTTTCGTCAATAACTATCATTGAAAGCAGGTCACGCGGCCCTTTTCCCTGTTATACAGCAATGAGAGAATCCGACCGGTAGAGCTGCACATAGTGACTGTGGTTAATCGTTGCGTGTGTCTTTACATAAATAGTGTTGACAAACCGGAAAATTGCGGTTTATATTTTATACATCCTCGCTCAGCCCATAACATCCATTTGGCCTCGAAAGCTTCATTCCCGAAAAATACGGATCTCAACAACACATACACCTAAACAATACATGCATACCAATTCCGGGACGCCATTCCTCAGGCGTGTCTAAGCTCAATTTGCCCGTACATCCATTTTTTCGCTACAGCCGGCCGTGCCGACGCGGCTCCGTGTTTGCGCCATTCAGGAGAATCGATGAACCTACAAGAACTGAAACTGAAAAAAATCAACGACCTTACCGCCATCGCCAAGGGGCTTAACATCGAGGGGGCCTCCAGCCTGCGCAAGCAGGATCTGATCTTCGCCATCCTGAATGCCCAGACCGAGAAAAACGGGATGATCTTCGGCGAAGGAGTCCTGGAGACGCTTCCCGACGGGTTCGGTTTTCTCCGGGCTCCCGACTACAACTACCTGCCGGGGCCGGACGACATCTATGTTTCTCCCAGCCAGATCCGCCGTTTCAACCTTCACACCGGCGATACGGTTGCCGGCCAGATCAGACCCCCCAAAGAAGGAGAGCGCTACTTCGCCCTCCTGAAGGTGGAAACGGTCAACTACGAACCGCCGGAGGTGGCTCGGGACAAGATCCTCTTCGACAACCTCACCCCGCTCTACCCGGATGAAAAGATAAAGCTGGAAACCGCGCCGGACAACATGTCGATGCGGGTTATGGAGCTGATCGCGCCGATCGGCAAGGGGCAGCGCGGTCTGATCGTCGCTCCCCCCCGGACCGGCAAGACCATGCTGATCCAGAACATCGCAAACTCCATTGCGGAGAACCACCCCGAGGTCTTCCTGATCGTCCTCCTGATCGACGAGCGGCCGGAGGAGGTGACCGACATGCAGCGCTCAGTCAAGGGGGAGGTGATTTCATCCACCTTCGATGAGCCCGCTTCCCGCCACATCCAGGTGGCGGAGATGGTCATCGAGAAGGCGAAGCGGCTCGTCGAGCACAAGCGTGACGTGGTGATCCTCCTCGACTCGATCACCCGGCTCGCCCGCGCCTACAATACCGTCATTCCTCCGTCGGGGAAGATCCTCTCCGGCGGTGTCGACTCCAACGCCCTCCACAAGCCGAAGCGGTTCTTCGGCGCGGCCCGCAATATCGAGGAGGGGGGTTCTCTCACCATCATCGCCACCGCCCTGGTCGACACGGGGAGCAAGATGGACGAGGTCATCTTCGAGGAGTTCAAGGGGACCGGCAACATGGAGCTCCATCTGGACCGCAAGCTTGTCGAGAAGCGGACCTTCCCGGCCATCGACATGAACAAGTCCGGGACCAGGAAAGAGGAGCTCCTGATCGAAAAGACCTCCCTCAACCGGATCTGGATTCTGCGCAAGGTGCTCCATCCGATGAACGTGGTGGACAGCATGGAATTTCTCCTGGAGAAGCTTTCCGAGTCGAAGAGCAACCAGGATTTCCTTGATTCCATGAGCAAGTAGGTCCCTTTCCCGTGGTGGAGGGGAGTCGCAAAAATGACTTGAAAAAATGCGCTGGAAGTGCTAGTTTTAAATCTTTCGGAGTGACATCAATGCTGGCCGGTATAACAGTCCGGCAAGGAGGATAATATGAAAGAAGGGATCCATCCCAAGTACCACGACGTAACGGTGAAATGCCTCTGCGGCAACACCTTTCAGAGCCGCTCCACGAAGCAGGAAATCAGCACCGAGATCTGCTCCGCCTGCCATCCGTTCTTCACCGGGAAACAGAAGCTGGTCGACACCGCCGGCCGCGTGGAAAGGTTCAAGAAGAGATACGGCATGTGAGAAAGCCCCCTGGGCTTCGCTGGATTTAGGGAGGGGATTTTGTCGATGGCGAAATCCCCTCAGTTGTTTACGCGACTCCTATCACCGTCTGCCATGATGCATCAGCGAACTGCATGTCACTGCTGTTCGCCGTACGCAGCACGCAGCGCCCGGCACGAGACTACATGAAGGTTGTCCTTCTCCAATACACCCCCGATCCTGAACGGACGGTGGCCCTTGCCGCCCGCCTCTGCTATTCCCCTGCGGACATCGATGAGCTCAAGGAAAGATTTTCCACGGCCGACATCAGGAATTTCCTCGAAAAGATCATGTCGCTAGGGCACCAGTCGGTGCTGGAGCACGCCTCGTTCACCTTCGGCATCGAGGGGATTTCCCGGGTGACCACCCATCAACTCGTTCGGCACCGGATCGCCTCCTTCTCGCAGCAGTCCCAGCGCTACGTCTCCCATAAGGAGCGGTTCGCCGCGGTCGTCCCCCCGACCATCGCCGGGCGCCCCGACATGCTCACCCGGTTCGAGTCGCAACTGGCCGCGCTGCACCAGGCATACGCCGAGATGGTGGAGGCGGGGATCCCGGCCGAGGACGCGCGCTACATCCTCCCGAACGCCACCGAGACGAAGATCATCGTCTCCATGAACGCCCGGGCGCTCCTCAATTTCTTCGAACTCCGCTGCTGCGAGCGCGCCCAGTGGGAAATCCGGGCGATGGCGGAGGAGATGCTCCGCGTGGTGAAGGAGGTCGCCCCGATCATCTTTCAGCATGCCGGCCCCGGCTGTCTCACCGGCCCCTGCCCGGAGGGGAAGATGACCTGCGGGAAGACCGTGGAAGTACGAGAACGATTTCGAGGCATGTAGGGCGCATTAAGCCGTGCCCTTTGTTATTAATGGAACGCGGATCAAAGCGAAAATTGGAGTAGAAGGTTTTGCAAACCGGGCGCGAGATTTCGGCCAGATCGTCGCCGGCCCGCAAAAGCTTCGCTGAGGCGTAGCAGCGCTACGTCGAAGCGGGGCTTCGAGGACACGGCGGCGAGATGGGCGGAAGAGCGCGCCCGCCCCGTAGAGGTAATTCAAATGGCAAAGATAAACATTGGCGGCCAAGCCGTCATCGAAGGGGTCATGATGCGCGCCCCCCGCTCCGTGGCGATTGCGGTGCGGCGCCCGTCCGGCGAGATCGTGGTCAGGAAGGAGGAGGCGATCCCCCTCTCCGAGCGCTTTCCGGTGGTCAAGCTCCCCATCGTGCGGGGGGCGGTCGCCCTGTTCCAGTCGCTGATCGTCGGGATCAAGGCCCTCAACTTCTCCGCCAACGAGGCGATGGTTGAAGAGGAAGGGGGAGAGAAGGAAGAGCTTTCTTCCTGGGCAATGGGGGGGACGATGGCGGTCGCCTTCGGCTTCGGCATCCTCCTCTTTTTCATCCTCCCTCTCTACCTCACCAAGCTCCTCATTCCGATCATCGGCTCTTCCAATATCGTGTTCAACCTGGTGGACGGCGTGATCCGGGTGGCGGTCTTTCTCCTCTACATCTGGTCGATCTCCCGGATGAAGGACATCCAGCGGGTCTTCCAGTACCACGGCGCCGAGCACAAGTCGATCTTCGCCTTCGAGGCGGGGGAGGAGCTGACCGTGGAGAACGTCCGGAAATACAGCTGTCTCCATCCCCGCTGCGGGACCAGCTTTCTGCTGATCGTCATGCTGGTGAGCATCCTGATCTTCTCGCTGATTCCCAAGCTCTGGCCGTTTTACATGAAGGCGGGGGCGCGCGTCGTGCTTCTCCCCCTTATTGCCGGGGTTTCCTACGAGCTCCTGAAGTGGAGCGCCAAGAACGACCGGTCGCGCCTGGTGCGGATGCTTATCGCCCCGGGGCTGGCGCTCCAGCGGCTCACCACCAGGGAGCCGGACGACAGTCAGCTGGAAGTGGCGATCCGCTCCATGGAGGAGGCGCTGGCGGTGAACGCGGGATATAAGGACGACCGGCTGGTAATATAGGGATGCCGCTTTTCCGCAAGCTCTGTGTTGTCGTTCTGAATCTCCTTGTGCGGCGTAGCGCTGCTAGGCCTCCGCGGTTCACTTGGGCGCCTTGACCTTGCGAAAAATCGACATCCCTTAGGTTAATGGGGTATATTCTGATATGTTTGAGAAGATCGAAGAACTTGAACGGCGCTTTCAGGAGCTGGAGTCGCTCCTCTCCGATCCCGCTGTGATCGCCAACCAACCGGAGTTCAGGAAGCTCTCCCGCGAGCATGCCGACCTTACCGAGCTGGTGGCGGCCTATCGGCGCTACAAGAAGGTGCTGGCGGAGGTCGAGGGGAACCGCGAGCTCCTGGCCGATCCGGACATGAAGGAGATGGCCGAGGAGGAGCTGAAAGGGCTGGACGAGGAAAAGGAGCGGCTGGAAGGAGAGATCAAGCTGCTGCTCCTTCCCAAGGACCCGAACGACAACAAGAGCGTTATCCTGGAGATCCGGGCCGGCACCGGTGGTGACGAGTCGGCACTATTCGCCGGCGACCTGTTCCGGATGTACTCACGCTTCGCCGAGGCGAACCGCTGGCGGGTGGAGATGATCTCCGCCTCCGAGTCGGAGCGGGGCGGCTACAAGGAGGTCGTCGCCTCCGTGGAGGGGGAGGGGGTCTTCTCGCGGCTCAAGTTCGAGTCGGGAACCCACCGGGTCCAGCGGGTGCCCGAGACCGAGGCCCAGGGAAGGATCCACACCAGTGCCTGTACGGTGGCGATCATGCCGGAGGCGGAGGACATTGACCTCGAGATCAACCCCGCCGACCTGAAGATCGACGTCTACCGGTCCTCTGGGGCTGGTGGGCAGCACGTCAACACCACCGACTCGGCGGTCCGGATCACCCATATCCCGACCGGAACCGTGGTCGCCTGTCAGGAGGAGCGGAGCCAGATCAAGAACCGTGCGAAGGCGATGAAGGTCCTGAAGTCCCGCATTCTCGACACGCTGGTCCAGGAGCAGAACAGCAGGATGGCTGCTGACCGCAAACAGCAGGTGGGGAGCGGCGACCGTTCCGAGCGGATCCGCACCTACAACTTCCCCCAGGGGCGGATGACCGACCATCGGATCGGCCTCACCCTCTACCGGCTCGATGCCCTGATGGAGGGTGACATCGGCGAGGTGGTGGATGCCTTGCGCGCGCATTACCAGATGGAGGCGCTCAAAGCGCAGAGCGAGGCGGCGTAATTGCAGGTTAACTGCTGGATAAGAAAAGCTGAAAAACCTTATGGGACGCGGATCAAGGCGAAACAGGCGGATTTGAAATCAAAACAATAAAGTTGTCGCCTTTGCTTGAACCGCCTTTTTCGATTTGATCCGCGTCCAATTGCCTTTAATTTTTTTATGGCTGATAAAAAGGAAGTCTGGACAATCCTCAAGGTCCTCGAATGGACCAAGGGGTACCTAGCGGAGAAGGGGGTGGAGAATGCCCGGCTGGAGGCGGAGTGGATGCTCTGTGAGCTCGTTGGCCTCGACCGGGTGGGGCTCTACGTCAACTTCGACAAGCCGCTGACCTCCGCCGAGCTGGCCCACTTCCGGGGGATGGTGGCGCGTCGGGCCCGTCGAGAACCGCTCCAGTACATCCTCGGTACCCAGGAGTTCATGGGGCTCGAGTTCGAGGTCGCACCCGCGGTGCTGATCCCCCGCCACGACACCGAGGTCCTGGTGGAAGAGGCGCTCAGGCGGGCCGGTGATGCCCGGAAGGTGCTCGACATCGGAGTCGGGAGCGGCTGCATCGCTGTCGCCTTGGCGAAAAAGCTCCCCGGAGCGGAGGTTTCCGGGGTGGAGAGGTCGCCCGAGGCTCTTGCCGTTGCCCGGCAAAACGCGGAAAGAAACGGTGTGACCGTATCGCTGCATGAAGGCTCCCTGTTCGAGCCGTTTGCAGGCGCGCGGTTCGATCTGATAGTCTCCAACCCCCCCTACATCCTGACCGGTGACCTTGGAGGG
>DATJLB010000277.1:0-3034 GCA_035490915.1 Geobacteraceae bacterium | reverse complement strand
TGAAAAAAAGGTTGATGCCGCTGTACAGTGTCACGTTGTTCCGTTCAGAAAGAGGTCCTTATTTTTTCCGTGCGCCGGTCCGGACGGCAGCCGGGGCCTCCCCGCAAAAATCCCTCTCCCAGGCCTGGTCGGCGATCTCGGCATAGCGCCCGGCGTATTCGTCCATCTCCGCGTCCAGGCCGGTGAAGATCTTGGCCGCCCCCTCGTGGGTGGGGTAAACGCCGACGGAAGTGAACAGCTCCCGGCCGACATCGGGGTGGTCGATCAGCATGCACGGGCGAAGGAGGTTTTCGTGCCCCCCCTGTCGCGACCGGATCGCCTGGAAAAGCGGCGACTTCAGCGCCTCCCGGAGGGTGGTCCGACGGATGTTGTCCACCGCGAAGTGACAGAACACGCACGGCTCGATGTCGCCGTTGGCATTGACGTGGAAATACTTCCGCCCCCCGGCGATGCAGCCGCTGATCAGCGGGCCGTCGTTCCAGAAATCCACCATGACCATCGGCTTCGTCGCCCGGAAATCGACCACCCGGCGCCGCAGGAGGTCCCGCTGCTCCGGGGTCGGCATCAGGGCGAGGTCGGGGTCGCGTCCCACCGGCACGTAGGAAAAGAGCCAGAGGGCGAAGCACCCCTTCTCGATGAGCATGTCGATGTACGCGTCGCTCGTGATGATGTCGGTGTTTCCACTCGTCTGGGTGAACGAGCCGCAGAAGGAGAGTCCCGCCTCCCGCAGGAGGTCCATGGCGCGCATCACCTTGCGGAAATGGCCGGAGCCGCGCCGCGCGTCGGTCTCCTTTTCGAACCCCTCCAGGGAAAAGGCGGGCATCACGTTCCCGACGGAGATCAAGCGCTCCACCATCCGCTCGTCGATCAGGCCGCCGTGGGTGAAGACCAGGAAGGCCATGTCGGAGTGCCGGGTAAAGATCTCGAAGATGTCCTCCTTGAAGAACGGCTCCCCACCCGAGATCACCGCAAAGTAGACCCCCATCTCCTTCATCTGGGTGAGGACCGAGTCGATCTCCTCCAACGAGAGTTCCAGCTCCCTTCCGTAATCGCCCGCATAGCAGCCGTAGCAGGAGAGGTTGCAACGCATGGTGGGGCTGATCACCACCGTGGACGGGGGGTAGTACCCCTCCCGATCGGCCCAGTTCTTCCGCGTGTTGGTGCCTGAGAGGAGGTGGTTCACCGCCAGGTTGGTGATCCACTTGTCCCGCTGGTTCGGGTGGAGGTCGCGCAGGATCCGCCGGGGGAATTCGATGCTCGGATGCCCTTCCCGGATCAGCCGGCGAAACCATCTGATCCGCTCCCGGTAGTACTCCTTCTTCGGGATCAGCTCCATCAGATAGGTCATCCGCACCAGGTTCTCATTGGAGCAGCTCCCCGCCATGGAGAGGAGGAGGGAGACGATCTTTTCGGTGGAATAATTTTTCAGGCTTTGCAGCATGAAGAGCTCGCTTTATAGATCTTATACGTCCTATGGGTCATATGAGACTAATAGGACCTATGCTACATGTACCTCAGAAATGTCATGCAGATCCGCCAGGTGTCCCGCACCGCCCGGAAGTGGCTGGTAGCGCGGCCATCCGCCACGCGCGCCGCAACGGGGACCGATTCGATTCTGTAGCCGCCGCGCCACGCCTTGAGAAGGATCTCCATCTCCATGTCGTAGCCGTCCGAGAAGAGCTCTACCCCCCGGAGCAGGCGCGCCGAGTAGTAGCGGAACCCCGACTGGCTGTCGCCGATGGCGAAGCCGGTCCGCCGCTCGATGCACCAGTTGCCGAACCGGTTCCAGGAGGAGCGGAGCCCCGCCATCTGGCGATACTGCACGGCGCGGGAGGCAATCAGGATATCGGCCCCGCTCTCGGCAGCCGTTGCCGCAAGCCGAGGGACCGCGGAGACGTCATGCTGTCCGTCCGCGTCTATGGTGACGACGCCGGTGTAGCCGTTCGCGAGCGCCCAGGCGAAGCCGGACCGGAGGGCGCTCCCCTTCCCCCGGTTTTCCGGATGGCTGAGGAGGTTGGCCGTCAGCCCCCTGAGGTGATCCGCCGTTCCGTCCACCGAGCCGTCATCCACGACGAGGAGAGGCAAGCCGGTCTGCAAGGCCTCGCGGACCACGCCGGCGATGGTTCGGGCGGCGTTGTACGCCGGGATTATGACGCAGGTTCCCACTGTTCTTCCAACTGCCTCAGCGTGCCGAAGCTGAAGCGCTGCAAAAGATGTTTCAGCCGCCGTTCGGGATTCGTCCGGGGGCCGTAGGCGGCAAATTCCCGCACGAGCGAAAGCCGCAGGCGCGGACCGCCAGGTTCCATTTCCCGCGGGTGGAGGTAGATTACCGCGGGTTTCCCCGCCGCATTCAGCCCCGCCACCGTCCCGGCGATCATTGCCAGAGGAAAGAACCTGAACCCCCAGCCGCCGCCGGTCGGGAGGTTGCCGAGAACGGAAGGGGTCACCATCGGCGGTATCTCCAGCAGGGGCCCGGCCGGGGTCTCGACCACGAAGGGGACCCGGGGGCCGCGGGCATCTCCCACGATCGGGAGCGGGGTGCAGCTCGAATCGTACCGGTACCCCTCCTCGCGCAGGATGGCGAGGGCCCACGGGGTGGCCGTCGCGGAAATCGACCACTGGGGGGCGCGGAAACCCACCGGACGCCTTCCCGATTGACGCTCCAGAATATCCCCCGTCCGGCGCAGCTCGTCCCGGAAGAGTTCGGGGCCGAGATCCGCGACCAGCCGATGGGAATAGCCGTGGGATGCGACCTCGTGGCCGGCAGCCGCAATCATGGGGACCAGCGACGGCTCCTCCTCCGCGACGGAGCCGAGGACGAAGAAGGTTGCCCGGACGCCGAATTCCGCCAGGAGAGCAAGAATCCGCTCGACATTGGGCACCACCCGCCGCGGGGAGCGAGGTATCGGCGGTATCCCGTCGCATCCGCAGACGTGGTACCACTCCTCCACATCTATTGTAAAGGCATTATCCACCACAAATCACTACCAATTCCAGCAAAAACCATGCTCCAGTAAATGGTTTAAGTTACAAT
>DATJLB010000276.1:0-10073 GCA_035490915.1 Geobacteraceae bacterium | reverse complement strand
GAGGTAGGTCGCGTAGCCGACGACGGCCTCGGCCCTTTCGACCGCGTCCCTCGCCTCGTACGTCATGTGTTTCAGGTCGCCGGGACCGATCCCGACGACATACAGTTTCGACATCAAGAACCTCTTGAATTAACAGGATGGACAGGATGAACAGGAAAAATCGAAACTCCAACTACCGGTACAGTCTCTTTACTTCAAGTTTCGGGGTGCCGAAATTTACCAGAAGGCCGACATCCGTTCCTGTCGCCTTCAGATAATTGATAACCTGAGCCTGGTGTTCCGGGAGTAGGGTCTTGACCGCCTTCAACTCGACGATGAGCTTGTCTTCAATCATGATGTCAGCAAAAAAATCTCCGACAACCTCACCTCTGAACCTTACATGCAGAGGGACTTGTGAACGCGCGCGTAGTCTTTTCTGCGCGAGAGCAATAAGCAATGCCTTTTCATAGACGGATTCAAGGAAACCTGAACCGAGTTCCCTGATGACATCGAGACAACATTCGATCACCACTTCCGTCAGATCTTTATGGAGCATGTTTTTAGTTTTCTCCTGTCTATCCTGTCCATCCTGTTAAGTTCAGCCTACTTCCGCGATCGCCAGCGTCACGTTGCCGCTCTTCACCTTTGTGAGGATCAATCGCCCGCCGCCGGAGGCGAGGAGCGCAGCCGGTTCCGCGACGCCGACCGCGCCTATCGCCTCCAGGGCAGCCTTGGATGGGGGGGTGGGGACCGATACGGCGTTCAGCTCGTCGCTCTCGTAGAAACGGACCGGGACGCCGAGTCTGCCGGCAAACTCCAGGAGCCCCGCCTCGTCGCGCTTGGCGACAGCGGAGGCGACGCAGCGGACGCTCTTGATGGCGAGGAAGAGCCGTTTCAGGTTGGCACCGACAACCTCCTCGATCTCGTCGGCCGAGGTGCCGCTGTTGCAGCCGATCCCGAGGACAAGGTTCTTCGGCCGCAGTACCAGGAGGTTTTCGGACCGGAGCTGGGGGGGAATGACACTGTTGGCGACGAACAGGAACCCCTTGGCGCCGCTGCGGCGCGCCGCCACGAAGGTGTCATGGAAGACCAGCCGGCCGCGGCCGTGGAAGTGGGGGCGGACGAGGCCGGTGCTGTCCATCACCGCGATCTCCTCATCGTCGAGCAGCATGCTGTTCAGGAGCTTCACCCGCGCTAGTTCCTCGATCTCCCAGCCATGGTCCTTGGCGAGCATGTCGAAGGAGGGGAGGTCGTGGCCGTCGGTGGCGGTGGTGATCACCTCCCGCGCCCCGGTGATGAATGCGCAGCGGGCGGCGAGCTCGTTCGCGCCCCCCAGGTGGCCGGAAAGGAGCGAGATGGCGAACCGGGCGGTATCGTCCATCACCACCACCGCCGGGTCGACCTCCTTCCCCGAGAGGTGCGGGGCGATCACCCGGACCACGATGCCGGCCGCCATGATGAAGACGAAACCGTCGTACTCCGGCCAGAGCCGTGTCACCAGCTCGGAGAGCTCCCCGGTGAAGGGGACGGAGTTCTTCCCCGCCGCGCCACGGTACTTCTGGATGACGAAAAGCTCGGCGCTTCCCAGGCCGTCCCGCAGCCTGGTGCCGAGCCGGGCGCCGTCACGGGTTATGGCGATGATGGCGATCTTCATGGAGCAACCTTCCGCCAAGAAAGAAAAAACCTCAAAATCTGAAATAGGACACGAATAAAATCTGAAAAATCGGATCAAGACGGATTTTCATTACAAACCGGTTCAGATTCCCGGTTTAATCCGCAGTTATCAGATTTTTCCGCCTTTTCCGTGTTCCATTCGGGTTTAAGGTTTTACCCGACAAGGCCCTTCCGGTATTCGTGGCTGAAGCCCTCGTCGTACAGCTTCGAAACCGCAGCAAGCCCTTCCCGGCGCGCCCTGAGCACGTCGCCGACGATGATCACGGCCTGCTTGCCGATCTCCGCCTGCCGCACCCGGGAGGCGATGTCGGCGAGCCGCCCCTCAACCACCTGCTCGTCGGCCCAGGAAGCGCGGGCCACCACCGCTGCCGGGGTTTCGGCGGTGTAGGCCCCCTGAAGGAGCTCCGCCACCACCCGGTCGATCATCCCGACCGAGAGGTAGATGACCAGAGTGGCGCCGATCCCCGCGATCCCGGCGAGCCGTTCCCGCTCCGGCACCGGGGTCCTCCCGGCCAGGCGGGTGATGATCACCGTCTGGGAAACCTCCGGCAGGGTGAGCTCCTGCTTCAGTGACGCCGCGGCGGCAAAGGCGCTGGTCACACCCGGCACCACCTCGTAGCCGATCCCGCGCTCGTCGAGAGCCGCCATCTGCTCCTGGATCGCCCCGTAGATGGAGGGGTCGCCGGTATGGAGCCGCACCACGTTCTTCCCGCCCCCTGCAGCATCGGCAAGGATCGTGGTGGTCTCCTCCAGGGCCATCCCGGAGGAATCGTACACCTCGGCCTGCGGCGCGTGGGCCCGGACGAGCTCCCGGTCCACCAGGCTCCCCGCAAAGAGCACGACGTCCGCCTCCCTGAGAAGACGGGCACCCTTGACGGTTATCAGTTCGGCGTCGCCGGGTCCGGCGCCGACAAAAAAGACTTTATTTTTCATGGTTAGTGCCTCGGGGGAGCTCCTTACGGATTGCTCTTGCAGAAGTACTCCCAGCTCACGTCTTCAGGGGTCTCGTGGTGAATCGGCTGCCATACCCCTTCGCCGGATTTCCGGGCCGGATACCGGTACTTTTTTTCGCGGCACAGGATCTCCGCATGCCGCGTTTCCGTGCCAGGGTCCGCCATGTGGTTGCTGGCGGTAAACATGGTAAACCTGACGACGTTTTCAGGATAGCGGTCCAGCGATTTTGCGTTGTAGAAAACCATCGTTTCCCGGGCCTCGCCTATCTTTTTCCAGTCACCTCTCGGGATGAACCTGACGGGATAACGTATCTTCTGGCCATGCTGGTACCAGGGAGGTTGGGTGACGATCAACCATTCCCGTTGTCCCAGACAGCGGATCAACGTATCGAATGCATCCCTGGTCGTGGCATCGACGGCCGGATCATCGTTGAGCAGATTTTCCACAAGGGCACGATCACTGTTGAGGCGCTCGACAAGTCCGGCATCTTGCAAGGTGCTCTGGCATGCGGCAGCCACCGTTTCAAACTCCCTTACATCGTCACCCTTCTGATTGACGAACTGGAAGTGCGGTTTCCAGCCATAGATCTTCAGACACTTGTCCACCCCTTTCCGATAGGAACCCGGCTCATCCTCATAGTCGGGAAGCATCAACGGCGAAGCCAGAAAAAATGTCACCGGATCGAGGTCCGACCAGAAATCGTCGACTACCTCCTTGCCGCTCACGGGGCCTGTGTTTGCAACGAGATGATTACAGACGCAGTCATCCTTGGTGAACTCTTCCTTCGCCTTGTTTTGATGCTTGAACGCCGTGACCGTCGAGATGCGATGCCCGCAGCCGCTTGCCAGGCAAGCGACCACAACCAGCACGAGTATCCTTGCCACGCTACAGGACATCAATCATCCTCCGGAGTGTGAATATCGTCGGATTCATCACGGCCCGTCACTTCTTGACGATCAACAGCGACAGGTAGTCGAGCTTCTGCCCCACCAACGAGCCGAGATCGAACACCACTTCCTGCTCAGGCGATCCGACCCGGCTGACGAAGACGCCGTTTTTCTCCAGCCCCAGTTCCTGGAGCAGCCCATAAATCCCGTCGAAGACCCGGCTCACCTTCATCAGCACCACCGTGTCGAACTCCTCCAGTGTCTGCCGCAGGTTTGCCGCCTCGAAGGCGGCGGGAATGATGGCGATCCGCTCCGAGGCGAGGCCCAGCGGGATCCCGGCGGCCACGGCGGCGGCGTTGATGCTGGAAATTCCCGGCACCACCTCGACCGGTATGTCGGGATACTTCTCACGAAGGATGCGGTAGAGGTAGAGGAAGGTGGAATACAGAAAGGGATCGCCGATGGTGATGAAGGCCACCTCGCGTCCCTGCCGGACCTTTTCCGCCACCTCGGCGGCGGCCTCTTCCCAGAACTCCTCGAGCCCCTCCTGGTCCTTCCGCATCGGGAAGACCTGAACGATCACTTCCTGGCGGCTCCGGTCGAGGAACGGCTCGACGATGGCTAGGGCATAGCTTGAGTCGGCGGGGCTCGCCGTCGGTGCGCAGACGACCGGGACGGCACGGATGATCCGCTCCGCCTTGCGGGTCAACAGCTCCGGGTCGCCGGGCCCGACCCCGACCGCATAGATCTTTGCCATTGCTTTTATCCTTTCAATAGCCGAACCTGCAGGGAATCCGATTTCGCGTGGAGAGCAAGGCGGCAAGGAGGAGCCGACGCAGGCGTAGTACCCAATGGGCATAAACAGCGCTACGTCGAGGAGAGCGACGACGCGGCCAACGCCGCTATCCGCGTGAAGGCGGATTCGCTTATTCCTCGCCCTTCCAGGCGGCGATGATGTAAACCGGATTATGCGCCTCGAACATCTTGTACTCCGTCAGCCCCCGGGTCTTGGCGATGTTGACGCAGCACACCTCCACCGTGTAGCCGTGGTCCTCCAGGAACTCCACCGCCTTGGTCAGGGTGTCAAGGGTGACGGCGTTCAGGACGATCCGCCCGTCGGGCTTCAGCCGCCTGTCCACCGCCTCGATGATCTCCTCCAGCATCCCGCCCGAACCGCCGATGAAGACCCGGTCCGGGTCGGGGAGGTCGTCCAGTCCTTCCGGGGCGTACGCCTCCACCAGGATGATGTTGCGGCAGTGGAACTTTTTCAGGTTGTCCCGGATGAAGGCGAGGTACTGGGGGTTCTTCTCCAGTGCGAAGACCTTGCCGTTCGGCATCAGGTTTTCCGCCTCGACGGAGACGGAGGCGCTCCCCGCGCCGATGTCCCACATCACCAGGTCGTCCTGGAGCTGCAGCTTGGCGAGGGTCACCGCCCGCACCTCCTGCTTGGTGATCAGCTTCTTGGCGGTGGCGAACTCGTCGTCGTCGATCCCGATGACCGGGTAGTGGGTAAGCGTCGGCTCCCACGCCTTGATCAGGATCAGGATGTTGAGGGGAGATGAGGCAAGCTCCGCCAATCCCTTGACGTCGGTCCTGGTGAACTTCTCGGTCGGGAGTCCGAGGTCCTCGCAGAGCCACCCCTCGTACCCTTCGGCTCCCCGGGCGATCAGCTCCCTGGCGATGACCGCCGGGCTGTTGACGCTGTCGGTGAGGATCGCCACCTTTTCCGCCGCAACGATCCGGTCGATGGCACCCTTCAGCCCCCGGCCGTGGACCGAGACGAAGATGGCGTCGTCCCAAGGCTCCTTGATCCGGGCGAAGGCGTACTGGACGCTGGTGACGTTGGGGAAGATCTCGATCCGCTCCTTGGGGAGGTTGCGCAGGAGAAAGCGCGCCACCCCGAAGAAGTTCGGGTCCCCCGAGCCGAGCACGACCACCCGCTTGTCCGTACCCCGCAGGTAGTCGAGCATGATGGAGAGGTCGTCCAGCTCCTGCTTTTCCCCGGGGAAATCGGGGAATATGTCCAGATGGCGCTTGTGGCCGATCAGCACATCCGCCTTGCCGATCACTTCCAGCGCCTTCTTGCCGAACCCTTCCCACCCCGTGATTCCTGCGCCCACCAGGTAGATCTTCTGTTGAGGCATCTTTTCCCCCTATCCCCGCTCTTCCGGCACGAGTTTCTCCAGTTGCCGAATCAGGCCGGGAATTGAAAGTTTGACCGCATTCCAGACTTCATCCGGATCCACATGGTCGTAGGCATGGATCAGAATATCCCTCATCCCTGCAATGTTGCGCCAGGGGACATGGGGATTGCTTTCGCGAAACTGCTCCGAAAGGCGTTTGGTCGCCTCGCCCATCACCTCGATCTGCCGAATGACGGCAGACTGGATCATGAGGTTGTCATCGAAGGCATCCTTGTCGATACCCTCGACAAAACTGAATGCCAGGCGCGCCGCTTCAAGGATGTCCGCAAGGGACGCCTGATCACGCGGCTGCATAGAATACCTCGGCCGAGTCGAGAATCGCCTTGCGGCGGAATTTGTTCCGGCTGTGCTCGATGCCCCGGCGGCTGACAAGGTCAACGTTCCGCCCGAGGATTCCCTTCAACTCCTCCTGCATCTCCACATGGTCGAGCAAGGTCCAGCAGGCATCCGGAGCGAAGGTAGCCAGCACATCGATGTCGCTGTCCGGCCGGAAATCATCCCTCAGCACGGAACCAAACAAGCTGAATTCGACTATTTTCCAATGCCGGCAAAAAGCGATAATTTCATCTTTCGGCATTGCAATTCTCGGTTCAGCCATGAGCCCCTCCTTACCCGGTAATTTTACCCGAAATATAGCACTTCCCCATGGTATCCCGCCAACAAAACTTTTATTTCGACGCCGGGCGCCAGCATTTCCGCAAACGCCCTGGCCTTTGCGCAAACAAGGGCGATCAGCTCCGGGTCGTTGCCGGAGGCTTCCAGGACCTCGCGGGCAGTATTTGCTCGCTTTGCGAGCGGTTCCAGGTTCAAAGTTCGAGGTTCAAGGTTAAGCCACTCGGCCAGTGTCCGCAGATCGAGCTCCGACGAGGAGACGTGGGTCTGCTCGTGGCCGCAGGCGATCTTCAGGAGCTTGGCGAACTGCCCGGCGACGACCACGCTCCGCACCCCCTTCTTCGCGCAGGCGCGGACGGCGTGCCCCACATGGTCCCCCATCATGACATACGCCTCTTCTTTTAGCTCTTTGCCGGTCCCGCGTCCCGCGTCCTGTGTCCCGAGGAATGCCTGAGCCACCATCTCGCTCGTCCTCCCGGTGGAGAGGACGACGGTCGGGCTGCCGCAGGCGAGCGCCACGTCGATGGCGGCGTCGATGGTGTCGGTCCACGCCTGGGCGGAGACCGGCCGGACGATGCCGGTGGTCCCGAGGATGGAGAGTCCGCCGACGATGCCGAGCCTCTCGTTCAGGGTCTTTCGCGCCAGCTCCGTGCCGTTGGGGATGCTCAAAAGACAGTGAACGGTGAACGGTGAACGGTGAACGGGAAAAATCTCCCGGACCGCCTCCTCGATCATCCGGCGCGGCACCGGGTTGATCGCCCACTCCCCCACCGGCACGGCGAGCCCAGGCTTCGTCACCCGGCCGATGCCGGCGCCACCTTCGATGATAACCCCCCCGCCCTTCGGGCACCCCCCCTTAACTAAGGGGGGGCTGGGGGGGGTTAGGCTCACCCGCGCATGCACCTCCGCCCCGTTCGTCACGTCCGGGTCGTCGCCTGCGTCCTTCACAACGAAGCAGGCTGCAGAGTCATCCGTGAACTCCTGGCCGTGCAGGCGGAACCGGGGGCGCTCCCCTCCGGGAAGGACGATCTCCGTCTCCTCGACGGGGCGCCGGTCCCGGAGCATGAGCGCCGCTCCCTTGGCAGCCGCCGCCGCGCAGGCGCCGGTTGTGTAACCGTGTCGCAGCGCGGAAGCACGGAAGCGCGGAAGCGGGGAAGATTTTTTCCCTTCCGATCTTCCGATCTTCCGATCTTCCGCGCTCAAAATCTTTCCCCGGCCATGATCAACAGCGCGTTAACCACTGCCGCCGCCACGTTCGACCCCCCCTTGCGCCCCCGGTTGGTAATGAACGGAATCCCCAGTTCCTCCCCCTCGTGGACCAGCCGCTCCTTGCTCTCCGCCGCCCCGACGAAGCCGACCGGAAGGGCTACCACCAAGTCGGGGCGCACCCCTTCCTCCCGCACCAGGCGCAGCAGCTCGAACAGGGCGGTGGGCGCGTTGCCGATGACGAAGATGCCGTTTGCCCTGTCCACCGCACCTTTCCTCATGGCGAGGATGGAGCGTGTGATCCCCTGCGCCCGCGCTCCACGCGCCACCTCAGGGTCGGCAACGAAGCAGGCGGCGTTGAGGCCGAATGCTGCCAGACGGGGCTTGGCTATCCCGGACAGCGCCATGGTGGTGTCGGTGACGATCCCCCGCCCCTGCCTGAGCGCCCCGATCCCCCGCGCCAGGGCGTCGGCGGAGAAGAGCATGGAGCGGGCGTAATCGAAATCGGCGCTCGTGTGGATGACCCTTCGCACCACCGGCCACTCGGCGGGAGACCAGGGGTGCGGCCCCATCTCGGCATCGATGATCCGGAACGACTCCGCCTCGATCTCCTCCGGCGAGAGGTGCACCGACATCAGTGCCACCCCGTAACGGTCAGCCCCTCGGCGATCCGCTCCACCACGATCTCCGCGAGCTTGCGGTGGGCGCCCAGCGGCCTCCCCATGGCGAACTGCACGCTGGGGTAACGCTTGCGCGCCTCCGCCAGCTCCTCTGGGAGGTCCTCCTGCACGTGGGCGCCAATGAAGAGAAAGTACGGCACGAGGAGGATCCGCTCGGCCCCTTGCGCCACGCAGGCGTCGATCCCCTGCTGGATGTTCG
Organism: Geobacteraceae bacterium; assembly: GCA_035490915.1. Classification (GTDB taxonomy): domain Bacteria; phylum Desulfobacterota; class Desulfuromonadia; order Geobacterales; family Geobacteraceae; genus JAMPXD01. The sequence goes on along the minus strand of DATJLB010000276.1, from coordinate 1,678 downwards.
GGAGGTGCTGCTCGCGGAACGACACCTCGACGATCTCGAAGCCGGACATCTGCCGCACCATCGCGGCGATGTCGCGCACGGCGTTGTTTGCATCGGGAATGCGGCTCCCGTGGGCCATCAACAGGATTGCTGTTTTCATAAAGCTCCTTGCGATAAAGTCAAAGGCGAATTGGACGCGGATCAAAACGAAAAAATCGGATCAAATTTTTCTGTTAAGACTAATCTGCCTTTTTCGCCTTGATCCGCGTCCCATTATTCTTGATTCTGAAGCATCGCCACGATCTCCCGGCGCGCCTCGCCTATGGTGAGGGGAATCCGCCCGAACGGGAGGTTGTCGTCGTGCTTGAGCCGGTGGATCAGCTCGGCGATCCGGGGGAGGCGGAGCTTTACGCTCTCCATCTCCGCCGGGGCGGTGAATACCTCCTCCGGCGTCCCCCCCCGGACGAGCCGCCCGCGGGAGAGGATGTGGAGCCGGTGGAGAAAGAGCGGCACCAGGTCGACCGAGTGGGTCGCCATGACGATGGTCACCCCCTGGTCGCGGTTCAGGCGGGTCAGGAGCTCCATCATCCGGTACTCCCCCATCGGGTCGAGCCCGGCGGTCGGCTCGTCGAGGAGCAGGACCTCGTGCCCCATGGCAAGGAGCCCGGCAATGCAGGCCCGCTTCTTCTGGCCGAAGCTCAAGTTGTGGATGTTTTTCCCACTGAGCTCGACCATCTCTACGGAGGCGAGGGCGCTCTCCACGCGCCGTCGCACCTCATCCTCGGCAAACCCCATGTTGCGCGGGCCGAACGCCACGTCCTCGAACACCGTCTGGGCGAAGAGCTGGTCGTCCGGGTTCTGGAAGACGAGCCCCACCTTCCGGTAGATGTCGCGGGGGTGCAGCTTCTTCACATCCTCGCCGTCCAGGAGCACCTTTCCCGCGTACTCCTTGATCAGGCCGTCCATGATCCGGAGCAGGGTGGTCTTCCCCGAGCCGTTGGCGCCGAGGATGCCGCAGAACTCACCCCGTGCCACGTCGAGGCGGATGTCGGAGAGGGCGACCGTACCGTCGGGGTACTTGAAGCTGTCAATGTGTACGGAAAGGCGAATTGGCAAAATCAAAACCTTTAATGGGCCACGGAAAAAGCAGAAAAATCTGATAACTGCGGATTGAATCGAGAGAACATTTCTGTCTTACCCCATTTTAGAAGACTCTCCTCTTAACTTGAGGGGAGAGGCCAAAATTCAACAACAGGCCGACTTCCTTACCGGTTGCCTTCAAGTAATTGAGAAGTTGAGCCTCATGCTCGGGCAGGATATTGCTCGTTGCTTTGATTTCGACGATCAATACATCCTCTATGAGAATGTCCGCAAAGTATTCACCGACTCCCTGTCCCTCATAGTATACAGATATAGGATGTTGAGCCCGAGCATTGATACCTCGCTTTTCCAGTTCGAACAGCAGGGCATTTTGGTAGACCTTCTCCAGGAAACCAAATCCAAGTGTATTGTAAACCGTATAGAAACAGCAGAGTACCGCATCGGTCAATTCTTTCTGTTTCACAATATCCGCCTTTATCCGATTTTTCCGCTTTTTCCGTGGCCCATTAGGGTTTCAATCTACAAACCCTGCCACATAATGCCCATCACGACAACTATCAAGGTCGAAGTCAGCACCTCGCCAACCAGGAACGGCCGA
>DATJLB010000275.1:0-11601 GCA_035490915.1 Geobacteraceae bacterium | reverse complement strand
AGGAGCCGGGTGCGGTGGACATCCTCTTCGTCCTCCTCCAGTTCCTCCTCCTCAACCTCCTTGCTGATTTCCGCGGCGCTCAGCTGGAATTTCCGGAGCCGTTCGCCCAGGGCAATCACCTCCTTGACCGTGATCGGGGTATTGAGGATCACACTTGCCATGTCCCTCTCTCCCTCCTCGATCCGTTTGGCGATCTCCACCTCCCCCTCGCGGGTCAGAAGCGAAACAGAGCCCATCTCCCGCAGGTACATCCGGACCGGATCGCTGGTGCGCCCCAGCGCCCCCGGCTCGAACTCCACTTCTTCGTGCTCCCCTTCCATCTCCTCTTCTTCCTCAAGGTCCAGCTTGACCTTGGGGATCTTGACCTTCTGAACGGAATCGACGATCTCTATATCCATCTCGCCGAACATGCTCATGACATCATCGATCTGCTCGGACGAGACGATGTCCGGCGGGAGGATATCGTTCACCTCGTCATAGGTAAGGAACCCCTTCTCCTTCCCCAGGTCGATCAATTGTTTCACTTCATCGAGATTTTTCTTGGCCATTCACTCCACCTCGTGGTCTCTCTCTATCTATAGTAATTGCGATTTCTTATTTCGCAAGGTATCCAGTTCCCGCAGTATCTCCCAGTACCGTTCCGAATCCGAATCGAGTTGGGCCAGCTCCCGCTTCAGCGCCTTTGCGTCCTGCTCCTTCAGGAGCGCCCGCTCCCTCGCCAGCCTGCACTGCTCGAACGCCTTGTGGACGTCGATCTCCTCCAGGTGCACATCGTCCACGAAGAGGGAGGCGAGCCGGCTCCGTTCCTCGGGGGAGCCGACCCTGTCCAGGATCAGCCCCCAATCCACCCCCTCGCCGTCCCGTGTCTGGGCGATGATCGCCTCCGCAACCGGGAGGAACCCGGCGGGAAAAAGCTTGGCGACCCCGTATGCAGCAACCTTCCCTGCCACCTCGGGATATTTCCCCATGAGCGCCAGGAGCATGTCCTCCGCCCCGGTGCCGCTTCTCTTTTTTTCCCGTGGCGAGGCGGAAAACTCCCCGGTGGCAACGACTGCCCCGCCGACCTTTCGCACCAACGCCCGTTCGTTGATCCCGAGGACCCTGGCAATCTCCTTCTGGTACAGGTCACGCTCGACCGGGTTGGTAATTTTTTTCAGCCGCGGGACGAGTTCCTCGACGACACTCACCTTTCCCTCGACCGTTCCGATGTTGGTTTCCCGCACGAGGTGCCGGAAAAACCAGTCGAAGATGGGACGCGCTTTCGCCAGCCGGTCGGCAAATGCCCCGCTCCCCTCCTTTTTCAGGAAACTGTCCGGATCTTCCCCTGCCGGCAGCTCGACCGCGAAGGCGGGGAGCCCCCCGTCGAGAAAGAGCTCCATGGCGCGACAGGTCGCCTTGCAGCCGGCACTGTCCGAATCGAACAGCGTGTAGATCTTCCCGGCATACCGCTGCAGGAGCTTAAGGTGCTCGCCGGTCAGGGCGGTGCCGCAGGTCGCGACGGCATTCAGGACACCGGCCTGATAGAGAGCCAGGTGGTCGAAGTATCCTTCGACGACGATCGCCCCCCCCTGCTCCCGCATCGCCTGCCTGGCCAGATTGACACCGAAAAGCACCTCGCTCTTGCGGTAGACGGGGGATTCCGGCGAATTTATGTACTTGGGGAGGGAATCATCAAGCACTCTTCCGCCAAAACCGATTGCACGCCCCTGGGCGTCCGCAATCGTGAAGAGAAGCCTGTTTCGGAAGGTGTCGTAGTACCCGCCCCCCTCCCGGCGCCGGATCAAACCGAGGGTCTCGGCCGTTGCCAGGGGGACTTTCTTCTGCTCCAGGTGCCTGGTCAGGGCGTCCCATCTGTCAGGCGCGAAGCCGAGCCGGTACACCTCGGCGGCCGATTCATCCACTCCGCGTTGCGCCAGGTATCGCCGACCGGCCTCGCCGGCGGGCTCTCCCTTCAGCACCCTGCGGTAGTAGGCAGCTGCCAGGTCGTTGATCCTGTACAGGGCATCCCGCTCGTCCTGCCGCCGCTTTTCCTGCGGGGTCGGGGGCCGCTCCTCGATGACGACCCCCACCCGCTTGGCCAGGAACTTGACCGCATCGGGGAAGGTAAGCCCCTCCATTTTCATGACAAAGGTGATGGCGTTGCCGCCAACGCCGCAGCCGAAGCAGTGGAAGATCCCCCGGGCCGGATTGACGTTGAAGGAGGGAGTCTTCTCCCCGTGGAAGGGGCAGAGCCCCTGGTAATTGGCGCCCGACTTCCTGAGGCTTACGTAATCCGCAACTATCTCTACTATCGATGCTCGCTCGCGAACCTCGTTGACCTTGTCGTCCGGTATTATCGACATCGTGGACCTATGGCAATCTTCCGCGTTCGAGGAGAAAAAGAGCCTTGAGAAAAACGTTCCGCCCGGGAACTATCTGCCGGCCGAGGCAGGCCGTGCCGGTTGGACCGGGCTTTCCCAGCCGGCGATGATTTCGCGGCCCGTCAGAATGAAGGGGTTCGCCGTCGGGGAGCGGAGGAGATACCCCCTCATTTTCGCCGGCATCGGCTTGCTGATGCCCAGATTAAGCGTCAGGCAAAGGATGAAAGCCCCTTCCAGGAGGCCGAAGAGGACCCCGCCGACCCGATTGATCCCTCCCAGCAACATTATTTTAAAGACAACGGTAAGCAGGTGCCCGATCAGGAAAAACAACAGGCCAACCAGGAGGAAGAGGAAGATAAAGTACAGGACTACCGCAACGTGGTACGGCAGATGAATCAGTGGCCTGGCGGCCTCGGCAAGAAAGGGAGAATATCTGAAGGCAACCCAACCGCCAGCAACCAACCCGAGGAGTGAACATACCTCGCGTACTAGCCCCCGGGAAAAACCTTTTACCGCAAAACCCAGCAACACGGCCCAGATAAGGATGTCGACAAAGCTCATTCCCTGCACCGCTCATGCGTATAAAGTAAAGTAGGGGCAATCATGTGAATCGCCCCCACCTTGTGTGAAACAGTTACTGTTCTGAATGGACCATGGACGAGCCGCCGCTTAACCCAGCTTCTCCTTGACAATGTCGCTGACCATCTTCCCGTCAGCGCGGCCCGCCACATGAGGCATCAGGGCCTTCATCACCCGACCCATGTCCTTGCCCCCCTGGGCTCCGCTCTCGGCAATGATCCGGTCGACCAGCTCGGCCACATCTTCACGGCTTAGCTGTTGGGGAAGGAATCCGAGCAGGACGGCAAGCTCCTTCTCTTCCTTCTCCACCAAGTCCTGCCTCCCGGCTTCGCCGAAAAGCCGGATGGACTCGCGGCGTTGCTTGACCAGCGACGCAATGACCTCGACGATCTCCTGCTCGGCCAGCTCTCGCTTGAGTTCGATGTCCTTGTTCTTCACCGCGGAACGGATCAGGCGGATGGCGGAAAGCCGAAGGTCGTCCCTCGCCTTCATCGCCTCCTTCATCTCATCGGACAATCTTTCCCGCAACGCCATAGCGTCCCCTGCGCACTACTCCACCATCTTGCGCTGTTTCTTCAATGCCCGCTTGCGGGCTGCGATGGCCTTCTTCTTCCGCTTGATACTCGGCTTTTCGTAGTGCTCTCTCTTGCGGACTTCAGAAAGAATCCCCGCCTTTTCGCACTGCTTCTTGAACTTCTTCAGTACGAGCTCAAAGGGCTCAGTTTCTTTTACCTTTATCCCCGGCATCCATATTCCCCTCCTCCCTGTTTCTAGAATGTGGTGCGCTTGTCGAACGTACGCCGGTTATGTATTCCAAAGAAGGGACATAATAACACTGGCCCATCCTTTGTCAAGAAAAATTTAAGCTTTTTCAGCCATTTTCCGTTTGACGGGACTCCTTCTCCTCGATCCCCGAGGTCCCGAAGCGACGGCGCAACTCGGCGTAGACCTCGTCCAGCGGGATACCGGAGAATCCGAGGAGGACGAGGGCGTGAAAGAAGAGGTCTGCCGCCTCGTAGACGATCTCCCCCCGATCTCCCCCCTTGCCGGCGATGATCAGCTCGGCGGCCTCCTCCCCCACCTTCTTCAGGATCTTGTCGACCCCCTTCGCCATCAGAGAGGCGGTGTAGGAGCGCTCGGAGGGGTTCGCCTTCCGGTCCAGGATGACCTGGTAGACCGCTTGCAGGATATCGTCGTTCTCGTTCATAGGCGTACCGGCACTCCCCTCTCCTTCAGATACTCCTTCGCTTCCTGTATGGTGTACTCCCGGTAGTGGAAGATCGATGCGGCCAGGCAGGCGCTGGCCCCTGCCCTGGTGAACCCGTCGTAGAGGTGCGAGAGGTTCCCCACCCCTCCCGAGGCGATCACCGGAATGCTGACGGCATCGACGATGGCGCGGGTGAGGGGAAGGTCATAGCCGTCCTTGGTGCCGTCCCGGTCCATGCTGGTCAGGAGGATTTCCCCCGAGCCATACTCCTCCATGCGCCGGGCCCACTCCACCGCGTCGATCCCGGTCGGGTTCCTGCCCCCGTGGGTATAGACCTCCCAGCGCTCCTCACCCGGGACCTGGCGTGCATCGATCGCCACCACCGTGCACTGGGAACCGAACCGTTCTGCAGCTTCGCGGACAAACTCCGGCCGCTGTACCGCGGCGGTGTTGATGGAAACCTTGTCGGCACCGGCATTGAGAAGGCGCCGGATGTCGTCCACCGTCCTCACCCCGCCACCCACTGTGAGCGGCATGAAAACCCGCTCGGCGGTGCGTCGCACCACGTCGATGATGATGTCCCGCTCATCCGAGGAGGCGGTGATGTCCAGAAAGGTGAGCTCGTCCGCCCCCTGCCGGTCGTAGATCTCGGCAATCTCCACCGGGTCGCCAGCGTCCCGCAGTTCCAGGAACTGGACCCCCTTGACCACCCGGCCACCCTTCACGTCGAGACAGGGGATGATTCGTTTCGTCAGCATGTGACACCCTTCAAAAAAACAGGAAATGACCAGGGATGACAGGATATTCAGGAGTTTATCCTGTCTATCCTGAATATCCTTGTTAAATTCAGCCGTTCATGCCTTTAGTCAACGCTATCGCCTCGGCCAGCCTGATCGCCCCGGTGTAGATCGCCTTCCCGGTGATCACCCCGGTGACGCCGGCGGATTCGACGGCCATCAGGTTCTCGATGTCCTTGAGCGACGAGACGCCACCCGAGGCGATGACCGGGATAGCGATCGCTTCTGCCAGCTCGCGTGTCGCGGCGATGTTTGGCCCCTGCATCATCCCGTCCCGGCTGATGTCGGTGTAGATGATGGCAGCGACCCCGTACCCCTCGAACCGCTTGGCCAGCTCCACCGCCGTGACATCGGTCACCTCGGCCCACCCCTGGACCGCCACCATGCCGTTCTTAGCATCGATGCCGACCACGATCCTGCCGGGGAAGAGTCGGCACGCCTCATCCACCAGCGCTGGGTTTCGCTGGGCGGCCGTGCCCAAAATCACCCGGCCGAGGCCGAGGGCAAGGTAGGCCTCGATGGTCGGGATGTCACGGATGCCGCCGCCAAGCTGGGTCGGGATGGCGAGCGCTTTGACGATCGCCTCGATGGCGGAACGGTTTTTCGGGGTCCCGGCAAAAGCACCGTCCAGGTCGACGATGTGGAGGAGCTCCGCCCCCTGGCGCTGCCACTCACCCGCCTGGTCGGCCGGGCTGTCGCAGAACACCGTGTCCTTTTCCATCAGCCCCTGTTCGAGGCGAACGCATTTTCCTTCCTTCAGGTCGATTGCTGGTATGACGATCACTTCATCTCTCCGAAATTCTTCAGTATCGTGAGCCCTTTCTCCTGGGACTTCTCCGGGTGGAACTGAGTGGCGACGATGTTGTCCTTCCAGATGGAGGAGCAGAACTCGATGCCGTACGTCGTAGTGGTGGCGATCACCCCCCGGTCCTCGGGGGCCACGTAGTAGGAGTGGACGAAGTAGACATTCGTCCCCTCCTCGATCCCCTCGAAGACAGAGGGTCGGCGCTTGACGGCGAGCTGGTTCCACCCCATGTGGGGGACCTTGAGCGCTTCCCCCTGCTCCGTCATCCCCTCGGGGAAGCGGGCCACCCTCCCGGGGATGACATCCAGTCCCTTATGAACGCCGAACTCTTCGCTCTCGGTGAAGAGGAGCTGGAGCCCGAGGCAGATCCCGAGAAACGGCCTTCCCTCCCGGATCACCCGGAGGAGCGGCTCGATGAACCCACCCTGCTCCAGGTTCCGCATGCAGTCGGGAAAGGCACCTACCCCGGGGAGAACGACCTTCTCCGCCTCCAGCACAACTTTGGGATCGGCGGTCACCACCGCCTCGCACCCCACCCGCTCGAACCCCTTTTGGACCGAGCGGAGATTACCCATGCCGTAGTCGATTATCGCGATCATTGCAGAACCCCGTGAGATGCAAGACGTCAGACGTGAGACGTGAAAGGCCGAAGCATCGAACCAGCCTTTTGCTTCTCACTTCTTACGTCTCACGTCTCACGTTTTTGTTAGAGTTTCCCCTTGGTGGACATGACCCCTTCGATGCGAGGATCGAGCTGGGTCGCCTGGTCGAGTGCCCGCGCCATCCCCTTGAAGCACGCCTCCAGGATGTGGTGGACGTTGTCGCCGTACATGACGTTTATGTGCAGGTTGGCGCCGGAGTTGTTGGCGAATGCCTGGAAAAACTCACGCGCCAGCTCCACGTCAAACTCGCCGATCTTTATCTTGGGGAGCATGACATTATAGACCATATAGGAGCGGCCGGACAGATCGATTGCCACGCTCGCCAGGGTTTCGTCCATCGGAACGGACGCCTGACCGTAGCGGCGGATACCCTTCTTGTCGCCGAGCGCCTCCCGGAACGCCTGGCCAAGAACGATGCCGATGTCCTCCACGGTGTGGTGGAAATCGATGTCGATGTCTCCCTTCGCCTCCACCTTGAGGTCGAACAGGCCGTGCCGGGTAAAGAGGTCGAGCATGTGGTCGAGGAACGGGACCGAGGTGCATACTTTCGCCTCGCCCGTGCCATCGATCTCCAGCGTCAGCTTGATCTGGGTTTCCCTGGTAATCCGTTCAATCGAAGCCTTTCGGGACATGACATCCTCCTCTAAAAGATATGTTCAAGGTTCAGCCGATTTCCTTCAGCGCCGCCAGGGTCCGCTCCATCTCCTCCCGGGTGCCGATGGAGATGCGCAACCCGTGCTTGAGGAGCGGGTCGGTGAAGTGCCGCACCAGAATCTTCCGGCTGAAGAGCCCGTCGTATATCCTCTGCCCGTCCTGATCGGGGGGAGATGCGAACACGAAGTTCCCCGCGGACGGGATCACGCCGTAGCCGAGCTTTTCGATCTCCGACGTGAACCACTCCCGTGTTTCCCTGATTTTTCCGGTGCAATCCCGGAAGTACTCCTGGTCCTGCATAGCGGCCACACAGGCCGCCTGGGCGAGACGATCGAGATTGTAGTGGTCGCGGATCTTGTCGAGCGCCGCGATCACCTCCGGCCGCGCCACGGCGAAGCCGAGCCGCATCCCCGCCAGGGAATAGCTCTTGGAAAGGGTCCGGGTCACCACCACATTGTCGTACTGCTTCACCAGCGCCAACGCGTCCCCGTCGGCGAAATCCGCGTACGCCTCGTCCACCACCAGCATCCCCGCGCAACGCCCCGCCAGCTCCTCGATGTAGCTCAGGGGGAAGCCGAAGCCGAGCGGAGAGTTGGGGGTAGTGAGGAAAAAGAGCTTTCCTTCGTAGCGCTCCGGAAAATCCGCAAGCCGGAAATCGGCAGAGAGACCGAAGGTCCGCACCCGCGCCCCCTGGATCTCCGCCAGGGTCGCATAGTAGGAATAGGAAGGGTGGACGTAGCCGACCTCCTCCCCCTCCCCGGCAAAGGCCCGGATCAGGTTGTTCAGCACCTCGTCGGAGCCGTTGGCCATGATCACCCACGAGGGGTCGAAGCCGTACAGCTCGCCGACGATCTCCCGGAGCCGCTGGCTCGACGCGCTCGGGTAGGTGCGAAGCAAGGCCCCGTCTTTTCCGAGCTCCGCAAGAATCGCCTCCACCACTTTTGGAGACGGGGGATAGGGGTTCTCGTTGGTGTTCAGCTTTATCCAGGAAGCAATGTCCGGCGGCTGGTAGCCGGGAACGTAGCCTTTCATCTGGGCGATGTTGATTCTGAGCGGGATCATATGCGTGACAGGGGTCCTATGGGGCATATGGGACCTACCTGCTTTCCCCCTTTCCAAGTCGGATGCCGACCGACTTCCCGTGTGCCTCCAGCCCCTCCAGCCCGGCGATCCGGACGATATCAGGCCCGAGCCGGTTCAATCCCTTCTCGGAAAAATAGACGACGGACGTCTTCTTGACGAAGTCGTCCACCGACAAGGGAGAAAAGAAGCGGGCCGTCCCCCCGGTCGGCAGGGTGTGGTTGGGACCGGCCAGGTAGTCTCCGGCAGCCTCCGGCGTGAAGTGGCCGAGGAATACGGCACCGGCGTTCCTGATCCGCGGAAGGACCTCGAAGGGGTTTGCGACCGCCAGTTCCAGGTGTTCAGGGGCGATCCGATTGGCGAAGGCGACCGCCTCGTCCAGGCTCCCGGCGACGATCACGGCACCGAATTTCTCCCACGATGCACGGGCGATACTCTCCCGGGAAAGTTCCCCGAGCTGGCGCTCCACCTCTGCCGCCACCTTTTCGCCGAAGGGACGGCTCGTGGTGATCAGGATCGAGGAGGCGAGCTCGTCGTGCTCCGCCTGGGAGAGGAGGTCGGCCGCGATGTGGGCCGGGGTGCCGCTCCCGTCGCTCACCACGAGGATCTCGGAGGGACCCGCGATCATGTCGATCCCCACCTGGCCGAACACCAGCTTCTTGGCGGTCGCCACGTAGATGTTGCCCGGGCCGGTGACCTTGTCCACCCGCGGGACGGTCGCCGTGCCGTAGGCGAGCGCCGCCACCGCCTGAGCCCCGCCGGTCCGGAAGACCCGGTCCACCCCGGAGAGACGTGCGGCCACCAGGACATGGGGGTTGATCTCTCCGCCCGGGGTGGGAGCGACCATGACCACCTCTCCCACCCCTGCGACCCGCGCCGGCACCGCGTTCATGATCACGCTGGACGGATAGCTCGCCTTGCCGCCCGGGACATAGATACCGACCCGTTCGAGCGGCGTGACCATCTGACCGAGAAGGATATCCTCCTCATGGGTGGAGAGCCAGGTCTCCTGCCGCTGCTTCTCGTGGAAACGGGCGACCCGCTCCACCGCGAGCTTCAGGGCGGCGATGTCCTCGTCCTTCACCCGGGCGAACGCCTCGTTGAACTCGTCCTCGGTCACCTCAAGGGCAGCGACGGAGTCGGTATCGAGCCGGTCGAAGCGCCGCGTGTACTCAAGGAGCGCCTCGTCCCCCCGCGTCCGCACGTCGGCGATGATACCCTTCACCACCTCTTCCACGTCCCGACCGGTCTCTTCCCCACGGGCGAGAATGGCGGCAAACCGTGCGTCGAAATCCTTGTCGCGTATATCGAGGAATTGCATGAGTCCCTCTCATTCTATTTACGGCTTCGAGAAAAGCTCCAGCTGCTAGGCGCGCAAGGAGCGGAGCGCGAGGCGTACTGGAGGTACGTTGAGCGTAACGCGACGAGGCACAACAACGCAGATGGACTTTTATCGAAGCCGTTTATACGTGCTTTTCCAGTCCCTGGATGATCTCCGTTATCCGCCGGTGCTTGGTCTTCAGGCTCGCCCGGTTGACGATCAGCCGGGTGGTGATGTGGGCGATGGTCTCCACCTCCACGAGGCCGTTCTGCCGGAGGGTTTCCCCGGTGGAGACGAGGTCAACGATCCGCTCCGACAGCCCCACCAGTGGTGCCAGCTCGATGGAGCCGTACAGCTTGATGATCTCCACCTGCACTCCCTTGCCGCTGAAGTACTTCTCGGTGACGTTCGGGTACTTGGTGGCGATCCGAATGCTGGTCCAACTGGCCGGGTCGTCGGTGCGGGAGAGTTCGGCCGGTTCCGCCACCATCATCCGGCAGTAGCCGAATTTCAGGTCGAGCGGCTCGTACACGTCCTTCTCCTGCTCCATCAGGGTATCCTTGCCGACGATGCCGAGGTCGGCGCAGCCGTACTCCACGTACGTCGGGACGTCAGTCGCCCGAACGATCATGTAGCGCATCCGTTGCGCCTCGTTCTCGATGATCAGCTTGCGGGTATCGGCAAGGAGTTCCTCGCAGTCGATCCCGATCTTCTTGAACAGGGCGACGGACTCCTGAAGGATGCGCCCCTTGGGAATGGCGATGGTGATGAAATCAGTCATGTATCCTCGTAGGGGCGGACACGGTCTTCCGCCCATCTCGCGCCCGGTCGGTAAAAACTATTCTTTCACCCTCACGATATTCGCCCCAAGCCCAGCCAGTTTCTTCTCTATCGCCTCATACCCCCGGTCCAGATGATAGATCCGGGAGACCTCGGTGGTGTTGTCGGAGGCAAGGCCGGCCAGGATGAGGGAGGCCGAGGCGCGGAGGTCGGTGGCCATGACCGGGGCGCCGGAAAGCTTCTTGACCCCCTTGACCGTGGCGGAGTTCCCTTCGATGACGATGTCGGCGCCGAACCGGAGAAGTTCGGAGACGTGCATGAATCGGTTCTCGAAGATGTTCTCGCTGATCACGCTGGCGCCGTCGGCGATGCACATGAGGGCCATGAACTGGGCCTGCATGTCGGTCGGGAAGCCGGGATAGGGACGGGTCTTGATGTTGACGCTCTTCACCTTCCTCGGCCCCCTGACCCGGACCACGTTGTCCTTGTTGGTGATCTCCACCCCGGCGTCCTGCAGCTTGAAGACCAGCGCGTCCAGGTGTTCCAGCTGCATACCGCTGATGCGGACGTCGCCACCAGTGATGGCCGCGGCGATCATGAAGGTCCCCGCCTCGATCCGGTCCGGCATCACCCGGTAGCGCACCGGGCCGAGTTCGCTCACCCCGCTGATCCGGATCGTGTCGGTCCCCGCCCCCTCGATCCTGGCCCCCATCTTGGTGAGGATGCCGGCCAGGTCGACGATTTCCGGCTCGCGGGCTGCATTCTCCAGCACCGTCTCCCCCTTGGCGAGGGCCGCCGCCATCATCAGATGTTCGGTGCCGCCGACCGTGGAGATGTCGAAGTTGATCCGCGTCCCATTGAGACGTTTCGCCTTTGCCTCGACATAACCGTGCTCCAGCTTGATCTCGGCCCCCATCGCCTTCAACCCCTTCAGGTGCTGGTCGATGGGGCGGGCGCCGATGGCACAGCCGCCCGGGAGCGACACCCGTGCCCGGCCGTGGCGCGCCAGAAGCGGCCCCAGGACCAGGACCGAGGCGCGCATGGTCTTCACGAGGTCGTAGGTCGCCTCCACGTTGTTCACGTGCGTGGTATCGATCCGGACCACGTTGCCGTTCCCTTCAACGCACGCTCCCAGAGATTCGAGGACCTTGATGGTGGTGTTGATGTCGCGCAGGAACGGCACGTTGCTGATTTCGTTCATCCCTGGGGCGAGAATGGTGGAACAGAAAATGGGAAGGGAGGCGTTCTTCGAGCCGCTCACCGTTACGTCGCCGGTGAGGCGTTTACCCCCCTTGATGATCAGTTTATCCAATGCAAGACCTCTTTTGGCGGGAGCGGTCTTCCGCCCATCTCGCC
>DATJLB010000274.1:0-4357 GCA_035490915.1 Geobacteraceae bacterium | reverse complement strand
TCGGCCTCAAGGGGTCCCCCACATGGGTGAGCAAGATCTTCTCCCCCGAAAGGGTCAAGGGGGAGATCATCGGCGACGGCCTGGGCGATCCGGTCGGGACGGCAAGGATGCTGGTGGAGCAGCTAATGGCCAAGGACATGCTGGCAGTGTGACGGCTGCCGCTTTCGCGCAATGCCTGCGTTGCCCTTCACGATGCTCTTGTGCGGCGTAGCGCCGCTACGCCTCCGCGGCATCGCTCGTGCGCCTTGGCCTTGCACGAAACCGACAGCCGCTATGACAGAGAAGGAAAACAATGACCGAACCAAAGAAACTGAAAAAGCCGCGCGGCAAGGTCCGTCTCGTCGAGGGGAAGTGCATCGCCTGCGGTGCCCGCTGCCAGAGCGTCTGCCCGGTGAACGGGATCGAGATGAGCGATGCGGGGGAGCCGCAGGTCCTGCTGGAGAAGTGTATCGGCTGCGTGAAGTGCGTGAAGGCGTGCCCCGGGAGTGCCCTGGAGGTCTTCTACACCCCCGAGGAACTCGCCGTCCTGGCCGAGTTGGAGAAGCAGGGGGGGCTCCCCGCCGAGGAGATAGACGAGGAGGAGCGGAAGCGCCGGGAGTATGTCGCCCGCTTCCGCGGGGTCTGGGTGTTCGTCGAGCAGGCAGAGGGAGAGTCGGCCCGGGTCTCCTGGGAGCTGATGGGGGCAGGAAAGGAGCTTGCCGCTGCCCTCGACGTCGAGCTCTGCGCGGTGGTCATCGGCGACGGAGTGGAGCGGCTCTGCCGCGAGGCGTTCTCCTACGGCGCCTCCAAGGCCTACCTCCTCGACCACCCGGTCTACCGGCACTACCGCACTGAGCCGTACCTCGACGCCTGCTGTCACCTGATCGAGAAGTACAAGCCGGAGATCGTCCTGATGGGGGCGAGCGGGACGGGTCGCGACTTGGCGGGAGCGGTCGCCACGCGGCTCCAGACGGGGCTCACCGCTGACTGCACCGGCCTCGGCATCGACGCCAAGCGGAACCTGATGCAGACCCGGCCCGCCTTCGGCGGCAACATCATGGCCACCATCATGTGCGACCGGTTCCGTCCGCAGATGGCCACCGTCCGCCCACAGGTCATGCCGCTCCCCGAGAAGGGCGCGGGGACGGGCGGCGAGATCATCCGGGACGGCTTCGCTCCGAGCGAGGCGTCCATCTTCACCCGGGTCCTGGAGATCATCACGGACGCGAAGGGGAAGGACCACGTCGACATCGCCGGGGCGGAGTTCATCGTTTCAGGCGGCCGGGGGCTGATGGCGAAGGAGAACTTCGCCATGCTCCAGGAGCTGGCGGACGAGCTCGGCGGGGTGGTCGGCGGGTCGCGGAGCGCCATCGACGCCGGCTGGCTCCCCCAGGATCGCCAGGTGGGGCAGACCGGCAAGACCGTCAGGCCGAAAATCTACATCGCCTGCGGCATCTCCGGTGCCATCCAGCACCTGGTCGGGATGCAGGACTCCGACATGGTGATCGCCATCAACCGGGACAGGGAAGCGCCGATCTTCGAAGTGGCCACCTACGGGATCGTCGGTGACCTGTTCCAGGTCGTGCCGGCGATCACGCAGCAGATCCGTGAATTGAAGTCTAAATCCTGAAACCTCTGCACCGCCCGCTCCCTTCGGTCGCTCAAGAACGCAAGGAACGCTAAGAAAATCCTTTGCCTTTATTTGCGCCCTTTGCGTCCTTTGCGGTGCAAAAGGTTTTACGAATCGATCTGATCACGAGGAACACAATGACCCCTCATCCGTCAATCTTCGCCCCGCTTCTCATCGCCTCCCTTGCCTTCTTTGCCGTCAGCTGCTACCGGCGCTTTTCCCTTGTCGCTCTCGGGAAGCCCGAGGAGCGGCTCGACAACATCGGCGGCCGGGTGCGGGAAATGTTCCTGTTCGCCTTCGGTCAGCGGCGGGTGGCGGCGCGTCCCTTCGGCCTCAACCACGTGGTAATCTTCTGGGCCTTCCTCGTCCTCATGGTCGCCAACAGCGAATTTCTCGTGAAGGGGGTGTTCCCCCAGGCTTCTCTCTCGCTTCTCCCGGCGTCGCTCTACCACGGCCTGCTCGCCGCCTTTGACCTGGTATCACTCCTCGCGCTCGGCGGCGTCACGATCGCCTGCGCGAGAAGGCTCCTCTTCAAGCCCCCGTACCTCGACACCCGTTACGTGAAGGCGCAAAGCCCCGAGGCGATTATCATCCTTTCCTTCATCGGGCTCCTGATGCTCGCCTACTTCGGGCTCCATGGGGCGGAGATTGCCCTCGGGAACGAGGATGCGGTTGCCTGGATGCCGGTTTCGTCGCTTGTCGCCAGTATCTTTCCTGCGTCTCACGTCTCACTTCTCACGTCTTACGCCTCTTTCTTCTGGTGGCTCCACGCCCTCGTGCTTCTCGCCTTTCTCTGCTTCCTCCCGCACAGCAAGCACATGCACATTCTCACCGCCATCCCCAACTGCTTCTTCGGGAGTCTAGGGAAGCCGAACACCCAGCCGCGCGAAGAGTTTGCCCTGTTCAACAGCTACGGGGTGGGGGACGTGCGGCAGTTCAGCTGGAAGGACCTTTTCGACTCCTTCACCTGCACCGAGTGCGGCCGATGTCAGAACGCCTGCCCGGCCGTCGCAACCGGCAAGCCGCTCAACCCCCGCCAGGTGGTGCATGCCGTCAAGACGAACCTCCTGGAGAACGCCCCGCTCCTGAAAAAGGGGGAGTCACCCCGTATCCCGCTGATCGGCGAGGCAGGGGAGGGGACGTTGACTGAGGAGGCGGTCTGGTCCTGCACGACCTGCGGCGCCTGCCTGGAGGCATGCCCGGTCCTGATCGAGCAGATGCCGAAGGTGGTGAAGATGCGCCGCCACCTGGTGGAGATGGAATCCTGTTTCCCCGAGGAGCTCCTCAACCTGTTCGAGAATATGGAGCAGCGTTCTAACCCTTGGGGAATCGCTCCCGGCGAGCGGAGCAAGTGGTGCTCCCAAATGGAGGTCCGGCCGTTCGAAGCGGGGAAGACCGACTACCTCTTCTACGTGGGGTGCGCCGGCGCCTTCGATTCCCGGAGCAAGCAGGTGACCGTGGCGCTCGCCACCATCCTCGACGCGGCCGGGGTCTCCTGGGGGATTCTCGGGAAGGAGGAAAAGTGCTGCGGCGATAGCCTGCGCCGGCTCGGGAACGAGTTCGTGTTCGACCGGATGGCCCGGGAGAACGTCAAGCTCTTCCAGGAGCGGGGCGTCACCCGGGTGATCGTCCAGTGCCCCCACTGCTTCTCCACCCTCAAGAACGACTATCGCCAGTACGGCCTGGAGATCGAGGTGGTCCACCACGCCGAGCTGATCGACCTGCTCCTGAAGGAGAGGCGGCTCACGCTTAACCGGGAGGTGGCCGATCTCGGCACCGTCCTGTTCCACGACTCCTGCTATCTCGGGCGGCACAATGACGTTTACGAGGCGCCGCGGGAGCTGATCGCGAAGGCTACCGGCAGGGCGCCGGCCGAGTTCGGACGGAGCCGGGACAACTCCTTCTGCTGTGGCGCCGGCGGCGGCCGGATGTGGCTGGAGGAGTTCACCGGGACGCGGATCAACCGGGAGCGGGCCCGGGAGGCGCTGGCGGCGCAGGCGGACACGGTCTGCGTGTCGTGCCCCTACTGTATGACGATGTTTGCGGATGGGCTGAAGGACGAAGGTGGAGAGAAGGTGCGGGTCAGGGACATCGCGGAAGTCGTCGCCGACGGTATTCGGTAAGTCCCACTTTTCGCGCCATAGCGGGTTTCCGTTCGGTCATGCCTTGTGCGGCGTAGCGCTGTTTATGCCCTCTGGGTACTACGCCTCCGCGGATGCCCTCCGGAAGCCCCACTCTGGCATCGAAAATCGTGACTTATTTTGTTGGATCATAGGAGAATCATGAAGTCATCAACTGCCACTGTTCTTGATGCGGCGCCTGTTCCCGCTTTGCGGGACTATCCCTCGAAGCTGTTCGTCGAGACGACCAGCCGGTGCAACCTGAACTGCGTCATGTGCATGAAGCAGAACGACGGTGCCGGCGGTGACGGTGACCTGGAGCCGGCGACCTTTGCCGCGCTGGAGGGGGCGCTGCCGCACCTGGAGGCGCTGGTGCTGAACGGTGTCGGTGAGCCGCTCCTCAACCACCGGCTGGAGAAGTACATCGCCCGGGCGCGCAAGCTGATGCCGGCGGAGGGATGGATCGGCTTCCAGTCGAACGGCCTCCTCCTCACCAACCTGCGCGCCATGACTCTGGTGGATGTCGGCGTCGACCGGGTCTGCCTGTCGATGGACGGGGTCACCCCCGAGACTTTCAGCGCGATCCGATCCGGAGGGGAGATCCTCGACCTGGAATTCGCCCTGAAGG
>DATJLB010000273.1:0-3203 GCA_035490915.1 Geobacteraceae bacterium | reverse complement strand
CCCCACCTTACGTCGAAAAAAGTGGATTGGCATCGCAGTTGGCACACCGGTCGCATGTCATCAAGCATCAGAGGCGATCGGACACCACCGTCAAGGGGAGGGAACATGGGAAGAACCAAAGAAACTCCGCGCTACAACGTCATTTCCATGAGAATAAGTGACGAGGAGAAGGAAACCCTGCTGCAGATCATCAACGCGACCCACAAGAGCGTGTCGGACGTCATGAGAGACGCCATGAACCTTTTCAAGAGCAGATTGATGACAGAGGAGGGTGGCCGGCGGGCTGCCTGAGCCTCACCATATGATGTAATGGTGCGGGCTTCTGGTGGGATATATCCCCCTGCGACAGGGGCAAATGGCTCATGCTGGGTTAAATGCCGCTGAAGCCTCGATAGGCGGGACTGCACCTTCAGACGGTGAAGAGATGTCTGCGCTACTCACCCTTGAAAAACTTCCTGAGCCCCCGTCCCATCTCCCGGAACGATTCGCCGGTCTTGTGTCCTGTCTCCCGGAACCATTCCCCCACGCCCTTTCCCGCCTTTTTCGCCTCGTGGCCGGTCTCCTTGCCGAGCTCTTTGGCACCGTGACCGACCTCCTCCCCCCCCTGCTTGAAGGCCTTGCCGGTCTCCTTCCCCATCGTCTTGAACCCCTGGCCGATCTCCTTTCCCCCTTCCTTGAGGGAGTTGTCGGCCCACACGGGGTGAGCGAGGAAAACTGCCACACTGATGACTAACACTACGGCGCGCATGGGAATCCTTTCGTACTACGTAGCAATCCACCCACCGGCAGGGGACTCGTCAAAGGAGAGCGATTACCGCTTCCCCTCGGCCTTCCGACGGCTTTCCAGACGGGCGAGCTTCCGCTCCATCTCCTTGCCGACCCAGATCTGCGGGTTGGAAGGGGTCTCCCCCTTCTCCTCTTCCCACTTCCGGATCGTCTTCCGCGCCTCTGCGAAGGCTGCGGTGAAAGAACGGGTGTGGCGCAGCGCCTCGTCGAAGTAGGCACGGCCGAACCAGGTGAACCCCTCGCCGTTCTGGCAGCCGAACGATTCGTGGCTCGCGTCGGCGGCGGTGACGATCAGGGTATGGTCATCCTTGAGCGGGTCGATGAAGCCCCCGGCGTAACAGGCAGAGACGACGATCACCCGCCAGGTGATGCCGGAGCGCTTCAGCATCCGCCGTACCGCCTCCGGCGTGAGTTCGTCGAGCTCCAGGGGAGGGTTGTCCACCGCCAGCACCTGCTCCGGGGAGCCGTGGGAGGTGAGGAACAGGAAGAGGACGTCTTCGTCGCGGTTCATCACGGTGCCTACCCGCTCAAGCGCCCGCTCCAGGTTTGCGGCGGTGGCAAAGGGGAGCTCGGTGGCCGTCCGCGGGTTGTTGGCAAGGGTGACCGTGCGGCCGGCGGCGCCGAACCGTTCGGCTGCAAGCCGCGCCACCGCCGTGAGCTCCTTCGTGAAGACGTCCTGGCTCGCATCACCCGCGAAGCCGACGAAGTAGAGGTCTTCTTCCCCCTTCCGGCCGGGGAGGAGCCCGGCCAGCTGCTCGTCAAGGAGCCGCCCCTGGGCGGCAAGGACCTCGTCGGTCAGGTGGAGCTCCCCCCCCTCGGCCCCCTCGGAGCCGACCCAGAGGTCGCCGCGGGGAAAGAACGAGAGGGGGGCGACGACAAAGGCCAGGAACACGAGGAGCGCGGCGGCGCGGCGCGGCTTCGGGGCCGGGGCGAGCCGTCCGACGAAGAGGGCCGCCGCCAACGTCCACCACCAGAAGAAGCGGTAGTAGTAGGGGGCGTCAAGGTAGCCAGCCAGCCACCCGAGCCGGGGAAGCTGCGCCCCCCCTTCCAGCACAGCGTGGCAAAGCTCAAGGGGAATACTCAGGGCGATCAGTGCCACCGGGAGGGCGGCGGTGAGAGCGGGGCGCGCACAAAGCCTCCCCGCCAGGAGCCCCGCAAAGAGCAGGAGCGGCAGGTGGAAGAAGAACGATGGGAGCGTCCGGAAGGCGAACTCCCCGCCGAGACCGACGAGGGAGAAGGAGAGGAGGAGATTGAGCAGGAGGTCGGCCACTGCAAGGAGCGCCAGGTCCCCCGGTGCGGCGCGCAGGTCGTCGATCGCCACCCGGCGAAGCAGGGCGATCCTCACCCCGCAGCGGAGGTTTCGCCGGAGGTCCCGCCAGGGGGTCCACTCCGGCGCTTTCTCCGCGTGCGTCGTCTCCCCCTGCTCCGCCCCGGGCTCTTCGGTTTGGTTCAGCTCGTCCGTTTCCATGATGGCGACATCATAGCACGTCGGAAGACATTTGGGAAATTGAATGCGAACCCCCTCCCATCCCTCCCCAAGGGTATGGAGTGCTCCCCCCGGAGGGGAAGAAAGGAGGGGGGTTTCCTCGTCACCTCAAGAAGGGTTACGCCGGCGTTTCCCCTGCGGAGACCTGAGCGGGCGCCGCAGCGGCGGCCGCGGCAGGCGTTCCCCCTTTCCTTACCAGCTGCGCCAGCAGGATGTCGAGGAGTCCCCCCTTTTCCCCCGCCACCAGAATGTCGGGGGTAATCCGGATGTTCCCCTCGGCGACCCTCTTCACCACCTCGATGGCGGTGATCGCCTGCTGCCCGAGCGCCGCGTTCTGCTTCCGGTACGCCTCGGCAGTCGCCTGGCCGATCGCCTCGATCTTCTTCGCCTCCCCTTCCCCCTTGAGGCGGATTCCCTCGGCGTCCCCTTCCGCCAGGATGATGGTCTTCTGCTTCTGCTGGTCGGCGACCTTGACCCCGATCTCCGCCTTGACCAGCTCACCCTGCTGGTCGGCGGTGGCGCGGGTCTTCTCGGTGGAGATCCGGGCCGCCTCCGCCTCCTGCTGCATGGCGAACATCTGCTTCTGCTGCTCGGCGATGATCCGCTTGGTCTGGGTCTCCATCAGCTCCTGCGGGAGGTTGATCTGGCAGATGAGGACCGAGACGCACTCCACGTGGTACTTCTCCAGGCTGGTGCGGGCGCGGTCCTCGGCGCGGGTCTGCTCTTCCTGGCGGTTCTGCAGGAAGTTCATGGCGCTGGTGGAGGAGGCCTGGTTGCGGAACGACGAGTCGATCATCGGGTGGATGACGTGGAGGATCAGGTTCTCAATGGAGCCGACCTTGGCGACCATGTACGGCGCCTGGTCCGGCCGGACACGGACCACGACCTTGACCGAGACGTCGATCGGAAAGCCGTCCTTGGAGATCACCTT
>DATJLB010000272.1:0-11525 GCA_035490915.1 Geobacteraceae bacterium | reverse complement strand
GCCTGCTCGACGAACACCCAGACCCCGCGGAAGCGGGCGACATACTCCCGGCGCTTCCGCTCCTCCTCGTCTATCTCCTCGGCGGGGAGCCCCCCCTGCTTCTCCAACTCGGCCAGGACGGCGAGTTCCTCGGGGGTATAGAAGACCTCCAAGGCACTCCCGGGGCACGCCTTCACGCACTTCACGCAGCCGATACACTTCTCCAGCAGGACCTGCGGCTCCCCCGCATCGCTCATCTCTATCCCGTTCACCGGGCAGACGCTCTGGCAGCGGGCACCGCAGGCGATGCACTTCCCCTCGACGAGACGGACCTTGCCGCGCGGCTTTTTCAGTTTCTTTGGTTCGGTCACGTAATCCCCCTTGTATAAACCTGCAGCAGTTTTTTCCAAGAGTTGCAGCTCCGGAATGCGGACGAAGGCGAAAAAATCGTATTTGAAAAGTTTTGACAATCGGGTACGAGATTTCGGCCAGATCGTCGCTGGCCCGCAGAAGCTTCGCTGAGGCGTAGCAGCGCTACGTCGAGGCGGAGTTTCGAGGACACGGCGGCGAGATGGTCGGAAGACCGTATCCGTCTACATCACACGGCCAGCATGTCCTTGGCCATTAGCTGCTCCACCAACAACCTTGCCGTCCCGACCGGATCGCCCAGGCCGTCGCCGATGATCTCCCCCTTGACCCTTTCGGGGGAGAAGATCTTGCTCACCCATGTGGGGGACCCCTTGAGGCCGATCCGGTTGACGTCGAGTTGCAGCTCTTGGTTGCTCCAGACCGTCACCCGCGCATCCGCTGCGGCGAGGCGCATCGGGACGGTCGGGTAGCGCGGCCGGTTGATCTCCCGCACCACGGTGACCATGGCAGGCAGGCGCGCCTCTACGATCTCGTAGCGCCCTTCCAGCTTTCGCCGTACCCGGATCCGGCGCCCGAGGAAATCGATGCGCTCGATCCGGTCGACGAGGGTGAGCTGGGAAAGGCCGAGACGCACGGCAATGCCGGGTCCCACCTGGGCGGTGTCGCCGTCGATGGTCTGCTTGCCGCAGATGACGAGCCCTACCTCGTCCTCCTCGGCCAGCTTGCCGATCGCCGCCGCCAGGACGTTGCTGGTCGAGAGGGTATCGGCCCCGCCGAACGCTCGGTCGGAGAGGAGGATCGCGTCGTCCACACCGAGGGCGAGCGCCTTCTTCAGGGCGGCCTCGGCGTTCGGCGGCCCCATGGAGAGGGCGACCGACCGGAACCCGTAGCGATCCTTGAGCCGGAGGCTCTCTTCGAGCGCGTGGGTATCGTAGGGATTGACGATGAACGGGATCCCCTCACGCACCAGGGTATTTGTGACCGGGTCGATCTGGACCTGGGTCGTGTCGGGCACTTGCTTGATACAGGCAACGACGAGCATGCATACCTCGCGGAAATACTCAGCGACTTGCGGATGACTATTTTCCCGATCATTGCGGCGGAGCGAAGCAATCTCGAGCCATGACGTCAACGGCTCAGGGATTGCTCATCGCAAAAACGCTCCTCGCGATGACGAGAAGAGACTGTCAGTTGCCGGCGAAAGACTTCGCCGTGCCGGACAGTTCCCAGTGCGACCGGAACAGCGCGAAGGCGTCCCGCATGACGTCCGAGGCGCTCTTGTTCATCTGTTCCATGAGGCGCTGGATGCACTCCATCTCGTCATCGGCGATCCTCATCGAGACAATGTTAGGCTTGCGTGGGTTCTTGTACTTTCTCGGCATGGCGCACACTCCTTGACCTTTGTATATGGTCCCGTCGGGACCTTTACCCTATTGCCACCGCATCCTGGGGCCGGACCGTCCCGCCCCGCACGACTCTGGCGAATATCCCTTCCTTCGGCATGACGCAGTCCCCCGCCTGGTAGTAGATGGCACAGCGGGTGTGGCACTCCTTGCCGATCTGGGTCACCTCCAGGAGCGCTTCGCCCACCTCGATCCTGGTGCCGACCGGCAGGGACGGCAGGTCGACCCCTTCCGTCGTGATGTTCTCGGCAAAGTCGCCGCTCCCGACCACGAGCCCCAGCCGCTGCATCTTGACGATGCTTTCCATGGCGAGGAGGCTCACCTGGCGGTGCCACTCGCCGGCATGGCCGTCGCCGACGATGCCGTGGTTCTCCCGCAGCTCAACGACCGCCGCCGGCTTCTTCCGCTCCCCTTTACCCGCGCTGATGTTCACTGCAACAACCTTTCCCGTCATCTTCATTTCCTCTGTCATCTGAAACATTCCCTCCCCCTTGATGGGGGAGGGTCAGGGTGGGGGTGAAAGCATCTAAGCAGACTGTTGCCAATCCCCCTCCCCTCGCCCCTCCCACCAGGGGAGGGGGAAAAATCGTAAGACGGAACGCGCTGCTAACCGCCGATCTGCGACATGGCAAAGGCCTCGTGCCCTTCATCTGTCATGTGGTGCCGGCCCGGTTTCCCCGTCACAACCCGGCACAGAGCCTCCCGCAGCTCCCCGTCGTCCGCCGAGCGGAGATACGGCTTGAGGTCTAACCCCTCTCCGGCAAAGAGGCACCCCTTCGCGACGCCGGCGGCGGTCACCCTGATCCGGTTGCAGCTGTCGCAGAAGTGACCGGAGATCGGGGTGATGATGCCGATCGCCCCTGCCGCACCGCGGATCTTGTAATTCCTGGCCGGACCTGCCATCTCCGCGCTGACGTATGGCAACAAAGGATAGTGGCTGGCGATCCGCTCCAGGACCTCGCTCCCCGGGACGCTGAGCGCCTCCCACCCCTTCTCCCTGACGGTCGGCATGTACTCGATGAAGCGGACCGTGCACCCGTTCTGGAGTGTCAGGGAGGCAAAGTCGAGCACCTCGTCGTCGTTCACCCCCCTCATCACCACCATGTTGATCTTGACCGGCGGGAAGCCCGCGACCTCGGCGGCGGCAATGCCGTCCAGGACCTTGTGGAGGTCTCCGCCGCGCGTGATGCCGGCAAAGGTCGTGGAATTGAGCGAATCGAGGCTGATGTTGAGCCGGCGCACCCCGGCACGGCGAAGACTATGGGCCATCTCGCCGAGGAGAAGGCCGTTGGTGGTGAGAACCAGTTCCTTGACGCCGGGGATTTCCGCCAGGCGCTCGAGCAGGCCGATGACTCCCTTCCTGACGAGCGGCTCGCCGCCGGTCACCCGGATCTTTTCGATCCCGAGGGCAGCCGCTTCACGCGCCACGCGCACCATGTCCTCGTAGCTCAGCATCTCGCCGTGGGAAAGCTTGGACACCCCGTGGACCGGCATGCAGTAGCTGCAGCGCATGTTGCACCGGTCGGTGACCGAGAGCCTAAGGTAATTTATCCGTCGTCCGAAAGCGTCAATAAGTGCCATGTCGATCCCGCGGGAATGGTATGCCGAATAACGAAAAACCTTTCCCGTATACAAACGCAAGTTCAATACCAATTTCCCTGGTGAGCTCCCATCTTTTTCTCGCCGCAAACGGTCCGATGGCCGCGCCGCCGGGGATGCGGCAAGCCATCGCCAGGGGAGAATGCCGTCGACTCCCCGATTCACCTCACGGGATCGAAAAGCGGGCCGTTCCAAAACGTCACAAATGTTCCACAATGGAACAGTTTCACCGTTCCATCTTCGAACGATGCTGTGCGGAGTAGACCGTGTCGGCCACCGCGACCGGCACGGGGGTAGTCTGCGTAGATGCCTATCAAATAAGGGGTCGGAGGAAATCAGAGGGAGTGACAGAAAGGTTGGTACACGGCTTGCGTTTACATAAAAACACGTTTTAGAAAGTCGTATGCGCTACGGTCCATACGCCGCTCGGACGTAAAACTTGGGTGACACCACCCACACCAAAAAAGGAGGATGTACACATGGCATTAGCAGATCAGACGTATGGATTCTTCATCCCCACCGTCTCCCTGATGGGAGTCGGCTGCTCCAAGGAGACAGGGGCGCAGGCTAAGGCGCTCGGGGCGACCAACCTCCTGATCGTCACCGACGCCGGTCTGTCCAAGATGGGCGTTGCGGACAAGATCAAGGAGCAGTTGGTGGAAGCGGGCCTCAAGGCGGTCATCTTCGATGGCGCCGAGCCGAACCCGACCGACAAGAACGTTCATGACGGCGTGAAGGTGTACCAGGACAACACGTGCGACGGCATCGTGTCGCTCGGCGGCGGAAGCTCCCACGACTGCGCCAAGGGCGTGGGCCTCGTGATCGGCAACGGCGGAAACATCCGCGACTTCGAAGGGGTCAACAAATCCACCAAGTCGATGCCCCCGTTCCTCGCCATCAACACCACCGCCGGCACCGCCTCCGAGATGACCCGCTTCTGCATCATCACCAACACCGACACCCACGTGAAGATGGCGATCGTCGACTGGCGCTGCACCCCGAACATCGCCATCAACGACCCGGTCCTGATGGTCGGCAAACCGCCGGCACTCACCGCCGCCACCGGCATGGACGCCCTCACCCACGCGGTCGAGGCGTACGTCTCCACCATCGCCACCCCGATCACCGACGCCTGCGCCCTCCAGGCAATCAAACTGATCGCCGACTACCTCCAGCCGGCCGTTGCCAACGGCCAGAACCTGGAAGCCCGCGACAAGATGGCCTACGCCGAATACCTCGCCGGGATGGCTTTCAACAATGCGAGCCTCGGCTATGTTCACTCCATGGCCCATCAGCTTGGCGGCTTCTACAACCTCCCGCACGGCGTCTGCAACGCCATCCTGCTCCCGGCCGTCTGCGAGTTCAACGTCATCGCCTGCCCGAAGCGGTTCGCCGACGTCGCCGTCGCCATGGGCGAGGACATCACCGGCCTTGCTCCGATTGACGCCGCCCAGAAGGGGATCGACGCCATCCGCAAGCTCTCCAACTCGATCGGCATCCCGGCCGGCCTGAAGGAGCTGAACGTCAAGGAAACCGACCTGAAGGTGATGTCCGAGAACGCCAAGAAGGACGCCTGTCAGCTGACCAACCCCCGCACCGCCACGCTGGAGCAGGTAATCGACATCTTCAAGGCCGCGATGTAATACGGCTGCCGCTTTCGCGCAATCCCGGCGTTGCCCTTCTCGATGCCCTTGTGCGGCGCGGCGCTGTTTATGCCCTGTGGGTACCACGCCTCCGCGGCATCGTCTGGGCGCCTTGGGCTTGCTTCGAAATCGACACCCGGTTTGTTAAAGTAACACCGATTTATGTTCAACATGCAACGTAGGAGCGTTGTTCCGGCGCGGATGATCGCGGCAACAGGCCAATCCTACAACTGTAACGGGAGGGGCAGTGGCGAGCCACTGCCCATTCCATTGGATGAGCAGGAAAACACTCAGCATCTCCGAGCCTCTCGACCTAACAGGGAAACCTCATGGCGTCGGGCCAACGGGTTTCGCGGGAAACGGCGGAGCCTCCCTTTCGGAAAGGAGCCATATCCGCACGGCGGATGGAAAAATATGATAGGGAGAAGAATTCATGGATAAGATTATACGCGTAAACATGACGGACCTGAGCACGAAGGTGGAGACCGTCCCCTCGGCATGGGCAGGCCTTGGCGGCCGCGCACTTACCTCGACCATCGTCGCCGCAGAAGTGCCCCCCACCTGCCACGCACTGGGTCCTAACAACAAGCTGGTCTTTGCTCCCGGGCTCCTGACGGGGACCCCAGCCGCCAACTCCGGCCGCCTCTCGGCCGGGGCGAAGAGCCCCCTGACCGGCACCATCAAGGAATCGAACGCCGGCGGCACCGCGGCCCAGATGCTGGCCCGCCTCGGCATCAAGGCGCTGATCATCGAAGGGCTCCCGAAGGGGGAGGCGTGGTACAGACTCCACGTCTCCACCGACGGCGTGACCATCCAGGAGGAAACCGAGCTCGTAGGCCGCGGTAACTTCGCGGTGGTCGAGGCCGTCGAGGCCCGGCTCGGCAAGAAGACCGGCATCCTCACCATCGGCCCCGCCGGCGAGATGAAGATGACCGCCGCCAACATCTCGGTCAAGGACCCCGACAGCAAGATCCGCAGCCACGGTCGCGGCGGCCTTGGCGCCGTGATGGGCTCGAAAAAGATCAAGTTCATCTCCATCGACGACAAAGGGGCCCCCGGCGTGAAGATCGCCGACCCGGAGAAGTTCAAGACGGCGGCCCGCACCTTCGCCAAGGCGCTCCTCGACCACCCGGTCAGCGGCGAAGGGCTCCCGACCTACGGGACCAACGTCCTGGTCAACATCCTGAACGAGGCGGGGGGGCTCCCGACCCGGAACTTCACCCACGGGCAGTTCGCAGCCCACGAGAAGATCTGCGGCGAGACCATGCACGACACCATCGTCGCCCGCGGCGGGAAACCCAAGCACGGCTGCCACGCCGGCTGCATCATCCAGTGCTCCCAGGTCTACCCCGACAAGGAAGGTAAGTACGTCACCTCCGGCTTCGAGTACGAGACGATCTGGGGGCTCGGCGCCGACTGCTGCGTCGACAACCTGGACGACATCGCCCTGGCCGACAACATCATGGACGACATCGGCATCGACTCCATCGAAACCGCCGTCATGTTCGGCGTGGCGATGGAAGCGGGCATCCTCCCCTTCGGGGACGGCAAGGGGATCATCCGCCTCCTCAAGGAAGAGATCGGCAAAGGCACCCCGCTCGGCCGCATCCTCGGCGGCGGCGCGGGTTCGGTCGGCAAGGCCTTCGGCGTCACCCGGGTCCCGGTTGTGAAGAACCAAGGGATCCCGGCATACGACCCCCGCTCGGTCAAGGGGATCGGCATAACTTATGCAACCAGTACCATGGGGGCCGACCACACCTCCGGCTACACCATCGCCACCAACATCCTCAACGTGGGGGGCTACGTCGACCCGCTCAAGAAGGATGGCCAGGTCGAGCTCTCCCGCAATCTCCAGATCGCCACGGCGGCAGTCGACTCCACCGGGATGTGCATCTTCATCGCTTTCCCGGCGCTCGACATCCCCGAGTGCCTTCCGGCACTGATCGACATGATCAACGCCCGGTTCGGCATCGCCCTTACCGGCGACGACGTCATCGAGCTCGGCAAGTACATCCTGAAGACCGAGCGGCAGTTCAACATCGAGGCGGGCTTCACCAAGGCTGACGACCGTCTCCCCGAGTTCTTCAACGTCGAGCCGGTACCGCCCCACAACGTGGTATGGGATTTCAGCGGCGAGGAAATCGACGAATTCTGGAATTTCTAGATACAACGATGATGCAGTGGCGCATGTTTCATGTGCCACTGCATCTTTTCCTGCAGAATGGAGCAGTCATGCGGATCAACCTCAAACTGTTTGCCACCTTCCGTGTCGGCCGTTTTTCCGCGGAAGCGCGGGAGTACCCGCCCGGAACCCCTGTCGCCGCGGTCATTCGGGACCTCCGGATCCCGGAGGAACAGATCGGGATGATCATGCTCAACAACAGGCACTCGGAACCGGACCAGCAGCTGCACGAGGGGGACAACCTCGCACTCTTCCCCCTCGTTGGCGGGGGCTAAAATGGAAGAATTGAACGCATTCATGAAGGAGCGCGCCGACAACGACCTCCTCCCCTGGTACGCCCAGCTCGCGGCGGCGCAGCGGTTCGACGTTTCGCTCCCCCGGGTCGAGGAGGCGGCCCTTTCCCTCGGGCTTCTCCCCGCCCGCTACCAGCGGAACCGCCAGGCGATCCCGGTCGGCCAGCAGCTCGCCCTCTTCCGGAGCCGCGTTGCGGTCATCGGCTGCGGCGGCCTGGGTGGGTACGTCATCGAAGAGCTGGCACGGCTCGGGGTGGGGACCATCGTCGCCGTCGACCCGGACGTGTTCGAGGAGCACAACCTCAACCGGCAGATCCTGTCAACA
Organism: Geobacteraceae bacterium; assembly: GCA_035490915.1. Classification (GTDB taxonomy): domain Bacteria; phylum Desulfobacterota; class Desulfuromonadia; order Geobacterales; family Geobacteraceae; genus JAMPXD01. The sequence continues at coordinate 3,732 of DATJLB010000272.1, read as the reverse complement.
CCCAGCACGCTCGGGCGGGCGAAGGTGGAAGCCGCGGTCGCACGGGTGGCCGACATCAACCCCGCCGTGACCGTCATCCCGTTCCGGGTCCATTATGCCCCCGAGAACGGCGCCGTCCTCCTGCGGGACTCCGACGTGGTAGTGGATGCCCTCGACTCGATCCCTACCCGGCTTGATTTGGCGGAAACCTGTGCGGATCTGGGGATACCCCTGGTGCACGGCGCCATCGGCGGCTGGTACGGCCAGGTAACTACCCAGTTTCCCGGCGACGACACCATCCAGAAGCTTTACAGCCGCTGGGTGGAAGGGAAAGGGGTGGAGCAGCAACTCGGGAACCCGTCATTCACGCCGGCGCTGGTCGCCAGCATAGAAACGGCCGAGGTGTGCAAGATCATCCTGGGAGAAGGGGCGCCACTGCGCAACCGCAAACTCTCCATCAATCTGCTCGACATGGAATTCGAAGATGTGATCTTTACCCCCCACCTGGTGGCTATCGGTGAATAGGGAGAAAGCTCCCGAAGTGGCAACGCGCGTCTGTAGCGAAAAGCAGCAGGTGTGGATCGGGTGTCCCGTTTCTCCCCACACTGCACGAACAGTGAAGCGTTTCACCGAAGACGCTCGTGAGTCGTCCCCATGAAGAAAGTAAAATCGGACTACATCGTACAGACCGTCATCCATGCCCTCGATCTTCTGGAGCAGTTCCACGACAACGTGGACGAGATCGGCGTCACCGAACTGAGCAAACGGCTGCGGCTCCACAAGAACAACGTGTTCAGGCTGCTGGCGACCCTGGAGTCGCACAACTTCGTGGAGCAGAACAAATTTACGGAAAACTACCGCCTCGGGCTGAAAAATCTGGAGCTGGGGCAGACCGTCATCAAGCAGATGGGGCTCGTGCACCGCTCGAGGCCCACCCTGGAAGCACTGGTGCGGGAATGCAACGAAACCTGCTATGTGGCGGTCCTGAGGTACAACCACGTCATGTACCTCGATGCGGTCGAATCGGGGCATCCGGTGCGGATCGCCTCCCGGGTCGGCACAAGGCTTCCGGTTCACTGCACGGCCGCCGGAAAGGCGATCCTCGCCCATGCGGCCGACATGGGATGGCAAGGTGCAGGATCATGCGGGGAGTTGCACCGCTACACCCCAAAGACCATCACCGATTGCGACGAATTCAGAAACGAACTGGAAAGGACCGCCGCACGGGGGTACGCTGTGGAAGATGAAGAGCTGAACCTGGACGTGCGCGGCATAGCGGCACCCATCCGCGACTATTCCGGCGCCGTGGTTGGTGCCATCGGCATCTCCGGGCTCGCCATGCGCATGGACATGGCGCGTGTCTACGACGAGCTGGCCCCGATGGCGGAGAGCGCTGCCGATAACATCTCGCTGCTGCTCGGCTATTCGCCCCCCGCTGCCGTGGTTAATTATTCATAACCGGGAGCCCCCCTTTTGGGGGAGCGCGCCTGACATAACGCGGGACTTTGCTTCTGCGATTCCATCTCTCCGAGCCGGAACTCCTACCAGGACCATCCTCAGGGAGCCCGGCCAACGGGCTTTGCCGGAAACGGCAACGCCTCCCTTCGGAAAGGAGAGCCTCGAAAGGCGGATTGCATCCGTCTGTCAAGGGCCTTTCCATCCGGAGAGGCCCTTTTGCATACGTGTCACGATGGCCACGTCAGCAGATGGTCGGCGCAAAGAACAACGGAAGAGGTACGCATGCGGATCCTGATTTCGATAGACGACACCGACAACCTGGAGAGCAGGGGAACGGGGGACCTCGCCTCGGAGATCGCCCGCGAGGTGAACGACAAGGGGTGGGGGGAAAGCAGCTACGTCACACGCCACCAGCTGCTGGTGCACCCGGACATCCCCTACACCTCGCACAACAGTGCCATGTGCTTTGCCGCCGAGATCGACGAATCATGCCTGGAGAGCCTGATCGACCATGCGTCGGCGTACCTCGCCCGGGAGAGCGCGGCAGGTTCAGATCCCGGCCTCTGCGTGACCGTCGTCGACCGCCTGGCAACCCCCGAGGCGCTCGTCGCGTTCGGACGGAAGGCAAAGCAGTCGGTCGTCGCCATGACGGAGGCGAGCGCGCTGGCGGCACAGCTGGGAATCCACCTCTCCGCACACGGCGGCAGCGGCCAGGGGATCATCGGCGCCCTGGCCGGGGCCGGCCTGCGCCTCTCCGGCAACGACGGGCGGCTGAAGGGACATCTCTCGATCGCGACGACCGACGACACGGCCACAGTCCGCGACATCCGCGCCCACGCCGACGTGGACGACGTTCGTACACTCGAGGGCTCCCCTCTGGCAGGCGACGAATTGGTGCGCTTGCGAGGGGACAAGGTGAAGACAGTGCTCATTGACGGGAAATCGGTCCTCCTGGTGGTTCCGGTCGCGGGAACCGCCGACGGGATTGCCTGGCAAAACTGCACCAAGCAGCAGCTGAGGAGCTATTGAGGGGGGCGTTATGTGGCAGATCAATCAACGTGGGGAACGGGCCTTCGCGGGGGGAAACGAGGACTGGCCGGGCGCCGCTCGGATGGCGGCACTCTGCACGGCATTTCATCCTGACGTCGAAGAAGAGCAGGTTGCCGACGAGGCGCGTTCCTGCTACAACTGCCGCTACCGGCGTTGGACCGCCGCTTCGTTCGTCTGCGGAGCCTGACCGCATGGTTTTTCCGAGAAGCGCTGCCGCCATGGCAGGAGGGTTGTGGAGATATACTCCTCACAAGACGTTTTGTACTTGCCAATCGTAGTCATTCGTCTATAATGCCCCAAATATGCCTGCTCCGAGCCCTCCCGACTAACAGCATAGCTTACGTCGCCAGGGCCTACGGGTGTTGCCGGAAACGGCAGCGCCTCCCTTTTGGAAAGGAGATTCGCCCTGCCCTGCCGCCAGGCTGGGAGGAGGGACTCCGTCCATGTGAAGGGGTCTTTTTTTTAATGTGCTTTGTTTGCAGCACGGGGCCTGTCCCCGCATTTCATAAATAGAGGAGGACGATGTGAAAAAGAGAGTGATGGCGGTCGCCGCGCTGGCCACGGCAGTCGCTGTGCAGAGTGCCGGCGCGAAGACCCTGGAGGATGTCCTGAAGGAGAAGGGTGTGATAACCGAGGCGGACTACAACGAGGTGACCAAGAGCAAGCCGGTCGACTACACCCTGGGGAAGGGGTTCACATTCACCACGCCGGACGAGAAATTCCAGCTGAACTTTGGCGGCAGAATGCAGTTCCGCTACACCTTCACCGACTTCCAGCTCACCACCCCACAGACCCCAAACGATTTCAGCCAGTGGGACGTCAAACGGATCAGGCTCATCACCCAGGGCTATGCCTACACCAAGGACCTTACCTACAAGCTGGAGTTCGATCCGAGGGCGTATGCCACGAATACGGCCAAGGGGCTGATTGAGACCTATATCAATTACCGGTTCATCGACGAAGTGCAGATCAAGGTCGGCCAGATGAAGACCCCCTTTGCCCGCCAGGAGCTCACCTCCGACGGCGCCCTGCAGTTCGTGGACCGCTCCATCGTGGTCGACGCCTTCAAGCCGACCTACGATATCGGCGCCATGCTGAACGGGAGGATCGCCAACGGACTGGCGTACTACTATGCCGGGGTGTACGGCGGCGCCGGCCAGACCACCACGCGCAACAGCAACGACAACCTGTTTGTCGCCCGGGTCATGGTAAACCCGCTGGGGGACCTCCCCTATTCCGAGGCGG
>DATJLB010000271.1:0-4220 GCA_035490915.1 Geobacteraceae bacterium | reverse complement strand
CTGGTGCAGCTGCAGAACCCGGTGGACGATTTCCTGAGAAAGCATGTGGACAACCTCCTCACCCAGAGCTTCCAGCATGCAAACCTGGAAACGACCCGGTTGACGGCGGAAATCATGTTCATGAAAGCGCGCCTCTTCCTCGCGCTGAACCGGGGTGATGCCGCCCGCAAGACGGTTGCCGAGATGAGGCAGCGGTTCGGCTCGTACCAGAAGATATCGGTCGAGCTTCCCGGCAAGACCACCACCCTGGACGAGGGGATTCGGCTCATGGAAGAAGAGCTGGCCAAGGCCGACACGGCCCAGAAAAAATAAGAGCGTCCGTACAGAACTTTTGCGGACAAGCTCCAAGGAGAGCGCGCAGTCATGGAATTGTTCGGGATCATCACCATCAATCCTGAAAGCTTCAACATCTGGTCGTTGCGGATATCGATGTCGCTCACGACGACCATCTTCCTCATCGGGTGCACCATGGCCGTTCGCGCCTTCCTGTACACGAAGGGGGTCGACCCCGCCCATCTCGACCGGGTGAAAAACAGGGCGATGACGCCGGAAGACTCCCTGGCGGAAAGGGTTGCCAAGATGCTCTGGTCCACGGCGCGCGGGGAAGAGAGCGGGGATCGGACCACCCCGGCGCTGTTCCTTCAGGACGCCACACGGCAAGTGGCGGAGAACACCTATGACGGCAGGTACGTGAACCGGATCTACATGTGCGCCAACCTCCTGCCCCCGATCGGCCTCTGGGGGACGGTCGCCGGCATGATCGTCATCTTCCTGTACACGGGTGACCCGGGCAACGCCCTCAACAAGGGGGCGATCGGGACCAAGCTCTGGTCCACCTTCCTCGCGCTCATGTACTACGTCCTCCTGGAAACCTTCTGCCTGTTTCTCACCATGAGGTCGCGGAAATCGATCGATCTCGGGCTGAACGTGAAGCTGTAGGCGGGGGCACCCATGGCGATGAAACGCATTGCACGCCACACCTGGCTTTTTTCCTTCACGGACGTCGCCTTCCTGCTCCTGCTGGTCTGGACCCAGCTTGCCCGGCTGAACACGGCCACCACGCCGGTTGCGGAAATGCAGCTCCCGGCGCCGGCGGTGGTGAAAAACCCGGAGCTCGCCCCCCTGAAGGTGGAAAAGGAGTACCGGCAGCTGCTCGTCGAGAAGCATTCCGACAGGCCGTACCGGATAACCCGCATCGTCGGGGGGAACGAGACCTCCCGCAGCGACCCGATGACCTATGCCGAGCTGACCGCAGCTCTGCAATCGGTGCACGCCGAGAAGAGGGACGCCCCGCGCCCGGTGGTCGTGCCGCTCCCCGAATCGTTCAGCAGCGACCTCCTCCAGGGGGCGGCGCTCGTCGGCAAGCTCTGGAACGAACGGGGGACCGCAGTGGTGCACCTGGAGCAGGACAAAGGAAAGCCATGAACGACCTGATGCGCATGGTCTACGGTCACGGCGGGACGCGGCTCGGGAGGATACTGGTGGCCGCACCGGCTGCGGAGCCTGCCGACCCGCGCTGGCTGAAGATCCTCTTCCTGGCGGTCTGGATCGCCGTGCCGGTCCTGGTCTGCCGCTTTTCGCTCCCCTCGCCCACCCGTACGGACACGGTCATCGACACGAGTCGCCTGACGGTCCAGCCGGCGCCCGTGATCCCCGTCCCCGAGCCGCGGGAGACGCCGGCCCCTCCCATGCCGAAACCGGCCGAGACAAAGACTGCGCCCGCCCCGAAAACACCGGAAGCCCCCTCGCCGGAGGCGATCGCTCGCCCCGCCATCACCCGCCCTTCTCCGGCGACCGAAGCGCCGGATTATCAGCCGCGGATCGCGCGGCAGCGGGTGCAGCCGGGAGATGACAACCGCCTCCCCCCCGAGACGAGGATCAGGCGGGATCTCCCGGCAAGCCGCACAGCCTCCGAATCGACCCCCATCACGCGGACCCGGGGCGCCGCAGCCACCGACCTTGCCGCCGCCCCGGAGCGGCGGGCAACCCTGCGGCGGAGCGCAGCGGTCGCAGAAACCGCGGGAGAGGGGGCGACCCTGCACCAGGTCGTGCGCAGGGAACGCCCGGCGGAATATCCGGCCGCCGCGCCGCGCATTGCCGCCGTCAGGGAGAGACGGGAGGCGGGAGGCACCGGCGGGGGGGAACCGACGGGGGAAGTCGGCCTCGCCCGAGGGGTGTCGCTCGCCAGCCTGGAGATCTGCGCCAGCCCCCAGGCGGAGGAGGATGCCGTCAGGACAGTGCTCGGTGCGGTCGGGTCGCGGTGGAGCTGCCGCGACGGAACAGGGGAGTACCAGTTCACCGGGACCCGGCGGGTATCGTCGTTCAACCTCATGATCCGTCCCGCAAAAGGGCGAAGACCAACCAACAGATGCGAGGAACTGGAAAATGCGTACAGCTGTCTTACGACCCACTAACGTGCGAGCGGCCCTTCTGGCCGTCCTTTTCTGCCTGCTGGCGGGAACCGCGGCCGATGCGGCCGTTCCCAAAAAGAAGAAGGAAAGCGCGACCGCCGCGGCCGCACCCGCTGCGAGCACCGACGGAGTCCGGCGGGCGGCCGCCGTGCCGATCCGGGAATGGGGGCCGTACCTGGACGTCGCCTACGAGCTCACCTACTGGGACAAAGCGGAAATCAAGGAATGGCGGGAAAAGAGCGAACAGGGAATCGGGGAACCGCTTGCCTCCTACATCGCCACGTGGAGCGCACGGCTCGCCGATCCCGCGGTAAGCGGCGAGGCGGCGCACGAGGGGAACCGGCAGCCGGTCTACCGGGAAAGGGATTACCTCCGGCTCGCCATCGCCCAGACGATCGACTACCTGCAGAGCGAGAACCAGCAGAGCCTGAACGCCGCCGACCAGCTCCTGGAGAAACTGAGAGGGAAGGCGACGATGCCCGAGGTCGCCTTCTGGATCGGCTTCGTCAAGGCGCTCCAGGCGCTCGAAAACCACGATGGACCACAGTTCGTCGCCCGGGTCTACGATATCTGGAACAACGCCGTCATGTACGCCGAGCAGGGGGGAACGGCCGCCGCCGCTGCCCGCACGGCAACCGGCAAGAGCGTCCCGTACCTCTACCGCAACATCATCAGCCTGGTGGTCAACCGCGCCATCATCGACCGGAAGCTCGCGGACGTGAACGCCCTCGGCCCCCTCTTCCTGATGCTGAAGGAGCGTGACCTGGAGGAGAGCGCGAACGAAGGTGAGTACCTGACGACGCTGGTCCGGCGCATCGCCGACGGCCTCGCCGCGCCCGACTCGGACCGCTACCGGCTCAACTACACCGTGGCGGTGATCGAGGCGCGGCGCCTGCACAAGGTCGCCGCGGCCAAGCTGGATACGGAGGGGATGTCGCCGGCGGCACAGCAGGCTTTCGAGCGGTCCCGCCTCTTCTACGACTACGCCCTCACCTGGGCCGCCTCTCCCCGGAGCAGCGGCGCCGCCTCGGCGGTCGCTGACTACCTCGACCTCGCGAGCTTCGCGATCCAGCGGCTGGCGGACAACCAGAAGGCTGCCGCCTACCCGTTCTTCGCCACGCTCCCCGGCAACGACGGCTCCGCGACCATCCTGAAGGCGATGGACATCTACGGCGACCTGGCGGCCGCACCGGAGGGGGGTGGAAAAGAGGCGGGGTACGCCAGCCGCGACCTCTACCTGAAGGAGATGCACCGGCTCTGGCGGGCGATCATGGAGCTCTCCCTCTGGACGGGGGACTTTTACCTGGCAAAGCTCGACACCGCCACCGACCCCCAGAGCATCTTCAGCATCGCCGCCCCTCTCCAGGCGGTCCTCAACTCCTACCTCGACTTCCTGGCCGCACAGACCGCCCGTGGCTTTGCCGAGGTCGTCCCCGATTCCGCCTGCTTCGGAGGGGCCGAGGCGGCGGAAAAACTCGCCTACGCCTACCTGAAGACCTATGCCTACAGCACCGACAGCGCCGTCTACAACCTCTGGTTCCTCCGCCGGCTTCAGGCGGCCGAGCTCTTCCCGCTTGACCCCGGCCCGATCGCCCAGACCGCGGCGGTCCTGAGCCGCGACGGCCGCTACAACCTCTTCCTCGACTACTTCCTCCCCCTCGCGGAGCGGTTCAGGCAGTCGACCGCGGTGAAGACATGGCTCGCCGGTGATACGTCGGGGGCGGCGCCGCTCGTCCGCGACTACGCCGCGTCCATGGACGAGCTGTTCGCCGCCCCGCCGGAGACCGGCGCGGGAGGGGACACGCGGCG
>DATJLB010000270.1:0-2689 GCA_035490915.1 Geobacteraceae bacterium | reverse complement strand
CGGCCGATGCCACTGATTGAATTATAGCCAGCATATCGTCGCCGTCGTTGACCTATGTCAAAAAGACACAACGCACGTGCGGCACTCGAGGATTGTCAAAGAACAAGCTATCCCATGCTCCCCATGCTGGCGAGGGCGAAGACCCGTTCAGGCGCATAGGTCGGCGTTTCGCCGCGGCACATGAGGACCGTGCTCCCCCGGATGGCGAACCCCATCCTGAGGAGGAGGGAGGTCTGGGCGGTGTTTCGGATAGGGGCGTCGAGGAAAACTCGCGTCCCGCGGCCGGCACCAGTCAGGGCATCGTCGAGGAGGAGCAGGGCATCCCGGTCTGCCCCCCCCCACGGCCCGAGCTGGACACCGTCGGCGCACGGCTGGCTCACCAGGAAGGCGTCACGGGCACCCCGCACCGCCCCCCTCCCGGCAACCACGTCGATCAGGAGGTCCCGTCGGTCCCCCCAGCCGGCACAGTCAATGGCGAGGATTGCGTCCCGGGGGGGCACCTCCCGGCTCGGAGGCATCCCGCAGTGACCTTCCCCAATCCAGCGGTTCACCACATCCACCGCCGTGAACCCGAGCGACTCGTAGATCGGCTTCCCGTCCCGCGAGGCGGTGAGCCAGACGGTCCCGGTCCCCGCCTCGTCGAGGGCCGCCAGCGCCTTCTTCATGAGCGCGGTCCCGATCCCCCTGCCGCGACACTCTTTCCGGACCAGGAGATTGCCGACCCATCCGCTCGCCCCGTACTTGACCGCGGTGACGTAGCCGACCGGCGCTCCGTCGTCCCGCGCCACCAGGCACCCCCGGGGAAAGGCGCGGAACAGGAATTCGAACTCCCACCGCCCGCAGATCCACCCCTCCGCGTCGGCGAGCGCCAGAAACCCCTCGATGTCGTCTTCTCCGAACAGGTCGATGTCCATGCAACCGAGCCTCACGCAGTTATACCACAGAAAGATTAAAGTGAATTCAGTTTTTTATTCATATCGCACAGCCCGTTTCGGCGAGCTTCACGTCTTGGCCGATCAGCCCCACGGCGTCGGCCCGGCACTGCCGGCAGTGCTTGAACTGGCCTATGATCCGCTCGTTGGCCCGGCGCACCTCCTCCAACCGCTCCGGAGAGGGCGGCGCGATCGCTGCAAAATCGGCTTGGGGGATGAGCGGCATGACGTTCATGACGAACGCCCCCAGCTCCTTCACCTTCCGTCCGATCTTTTCCACCTCCTCCTCGTTCACCCCGGGGATGTAAACGGTGTTCACCTTGATCGTCATGCCGTAGCCGGCCGCCCGCTCGAGCCCCGCCAACTGGTTGGCGAGCAGGATTGAAGCCCCCTCCTCGCCGGTGTAGGTCCGGCCGTGGTACCGGATGTGGGAGTAGATCAGCGCACCGATCGCGGGGTCGAGCGCGTTGATGGTGACCGTCAGACTGTGGAGCCCGAGCTCGTTCAGGAGGTCGATCTTTTCCGACAGCAGAAGCCCGTTGGTGCTCATGCAGAGGATCAGGTGGGGAAACTCCTCCTTCACCAGCCGGAAGGTCTCGAAGGTCTCCTCGTTTGCCAGCGGGTCACCCGGGCCGGCGATGCCGATCACCTTGATGATGGGTCCCAAGAGCTCGCTCGCCATCACCTCCCTGACCTTCCCGATCGCCTCCTGAGGGGTCATCAGCTTGCTGGTCACGCCGGGGCGCGACTCGTTGGCGCAGTCGTGGCGGCGCGTGCAGTAGCCGCACTTGATATTGCAGCGCGGCGCCACCGCCAGGTGCATCCGGCCGTTCTTGTGGTGGTTGCCACCGAAACAGGGGTGTCCCTGGATGTTTTTCCGTCCGTTACACGCATGTCCCATAACGACCTCCCTTCAGCTTGCCGGCCCGGGATCGACCGGAAGCAGAAAAGGCGCCGAACCGTTGCGGTCAGCGCCTTTGCCGAAAAAAAGCCCGGCACATCTTTTCTGTGCCGGGCCACGTTGCTCGATGGAGAGTACCTCTTCGTATCTCGCGGGTTTTCTGAATGGTTGTTACTGTTCTCTGGCACGAAGCATGCCAACTGGCGCCCGAAGGTCTGATCGCCGCAAAAATGGGCATTTTCGGCACTTCCTCCGAAATACCCACCGCGCCACCCTGACCTCTCGGGTGCAGGAATGGCTAATTGTTAGGCAATTCCGGCGAGCCCCTTCTTACATCCGGTGCCCCTTCACCCCCGCGTGGCCATCAGTCAAGGCTCCGCGGACGTTCGAGACGCTGGCATGCTCCGTGAAGAGTAAAACCTGCTCGATCTCCTGTCGGTAAATTCCCCCCTTTGTAAAAAGGGGACCTAGCCGTTTCGGAAGATTGGTACAGATCGGCAAAAAAGTATACAACGAGGTGGCAGATGGAACGGATTATCGAAGGAGTTCCCCATGTCCCGATCGATGAGGCGGCGGCGGAACTGGTAACGACTCATCTCCGGATACTGATGCTGCTCAAGCACAGGGTAGTAACCGGAAGCCTGGTGGATGGGGTGTGGTACATCGAAAAGAATTCGCTCGTTTCCCTGAAAAAGCACGGCATGGAGCGGCCGCAGCCGGCGGGGTGCGCGACCTCATGCGGTGCGACCACCTGCGGCTGCAAGGGGTAGCCGAGGGCTCTGCGTGCTGCGTCCAACGTCAGTCTACGCCCGGTCGGTAATGACGATGAAACGGTCGTCGAACGCCTTTTCCAGGA
>DATJLB010000269.1:0-5967 GCA_035490915.1 Geobacteraceae bacterium | reverse complement strand
GTCCCCTGAACTTTTGCTGGCATGGTTCCCTCCACTCGGAGTCGACAAAGTCCGTGAACTCCCTGCCGATAATCTCGTCTTTGGGGTAACCGAGCACCGTCGCTTCGGTAGCGTTGCAGAGCACGATCCTCCCGTCTGCATCGAGAGAGTGCCTCATGTCGGGGGCATCGTCATACAGTTTCCGGTATTTTTCCTTGGCTTCCTCAAGGCTTCTTTCCAATACGACCCAGTGGGTAACATCCTTGAGGGTTGCGATGACCGAGACGACCTCGCCGGCATCGTTTCTCAGGGGATAGGCGTGCATTTCGATCGAGCGGGGCTGGTTCGCGCTGTCGTAATGGACATGGATGGTACTGGCATGCTCTCCGGTTTCGAAGCAGTGCTTCATCGGGCATATGCATGCGGAGTCCGTCTCGTCGCACGGATTGTCGAGATGATGCGACACGGCATGGCAGAAGCTGCCTATGACCTGCTCGGGGGGGAGTTTAACCTGGGCGCAGTAGCTGGAGTTCGCCGAAATAATCTTGTGGTCCCTGCTGATAACGATCACACCCTCACTGATCCCTTCCAGAACCGAAGAGAGGAAATTTTCGGAGTCCTTGATCGCGGCATCAGCCTTCATTCGCTCTTCCGTCATGAGATTGAACGACGTGGCGACGGTGGTGAGTTCGTCGTTGCCGATCAGGGGGAGACGGTACGACAGATTTCCCTTCTCTATCTCCCGGAGTCCGCCGACAAGCGTTGCGACGCTGAAGTTTATTCTCCTGATCAGGAAGAAAGCAAGGGCCGTTGCGGCACAGCAGACCAGCAGAAGGGCGGTGAGGTACTGGCGGGTGAATAAGTTGACCGCGTGGTACTCCTCCACTGATGGGATCCCGACGACTACCGTCCACGAAGCCCGGGCGAGCGGCGCATACGAGAATAGGCGCGCAATGCCGTCCTGGTCGGTATCTTCCGCGCTCATCGGTTTTCTCTGTGCGATATCCCTGATGATGTGGAGGGCTGCCTCGTGCGTCCCAATGTTGAGTGGCTGGAGAGTGTCGATCAGGACGTTGCCGCGTGAGTCGAGGACTTTGATGGAAGAGTTGGGAGGAAGCTTCCAGAGCCTTCTGAGCTGTTCGTTCACCTTGACGAGGTTGAGGGGGAAACCGAGAACGCCGGTTTGCCGCCCGTCGGGGGCGAAGATGGGGACCGTCATCATCACGGAAGGGACCTTGAACACGTTCGAGACCTGGAGATCCCCGACTATCGGAGTTCCCTTGCTCCCCCGCTGGAACCAGTCCGTGTCGCGAAAGTTCAGCTTTCGCGCTGTTGAGGGATCGACGCCGCTACCGTAATTAAAGCCGTTCATCCCGACGGCCAGGATATTAAGATGATCGGCAAACGCCGTGAGGAGGTCGGCAAACAACTGGTTGCATGCGGCCGAATTCTGCGTCACTACTGCGGGGTGCTTGGCAATGGGGGACAGGATGTGGTGTGACTCAGCGATGGTACGGTCGAGGTAAAGGGCGACGGCGGAGGCAATCTCCTCGGCGCGGGAGTTGACAAGTTGCTTGTTGTGGGCCAGCATTTCAAAGTAGTGATGGATTGCGAGAATAAACAACGGAATGATGAGGATCAGGATAAGGGTGACGAGCTTGTACTTGATCGTGACTTTCATCCGCTGAATGCCCCTTCCACTGGTGTGCTCGCACGCGAAGGCTTTTCTGCTGTCCTTAACCTGGATAGATGGCCGGCGCTAGTATACAGGAGGCGGTTAGAAAAATCAAAGGATTGAATGGTGAGGCTTCCGCGCTGTTCATGTCGAACAAAAAAGGCCCTGCACGGGTGCAGGGCCTTGATGAACGATTTCGACTAGTGGCTGAGTCCCTTGTCAGGCTGTTGGTTTGTCTGAATGGCCGTGACCTTTGCCTGCTCCAGCGACTCCATCTCCTTGATCTTCTCGCCCAGCCAGTAGTGGAGCTCCCGGGCGGTCTGGTAGTTGATGACAACACCGTTGGAGACGAACCGGACCAGGCTGCTCGGAAGGTCCTCAGGTTCCACCGCGACCTCGGCACCGATTGTGCCGTTGGGGTTCAGTTCGTTGGTTATGGAGTTGGGGAGCGGTTGCCGCTCCTGGTAAAAATTGATCACCAGTTCTCCCCGCGGCGTCACTCCTCCGTGGGCACCGTTTATGTACACGGGATTGTAGTCGTAGGTGAAGATATACTTGAATTTGAAACCGGGGGTTTTCTTGGACATTGCATCCCTCCTTTGAGTGATTAAGCATAAACGGGCAACTGACCATGGATTGCGTGAACAATTGCTGCGCGGGGAGGATAACACACTCATGCCGAGCTGTCAAATCGGGCTGGCGTCCTGCGATGAAAGGCCGCCCTGTTCCTGAGGATATCCCAGCGGGAGGGTGACCAGGAAAACCGTCCCTTTCCCGGGTTTACTTTCCACGCGGATGTGTCCGCCGTGCTCCCTGACGATTCCGTAGGAGACCGAGAGGCCGAGCCCGGTGCCGTTTGGTTTGGTGGTAAAGAAAGGGTTGAAAAGCTGGCCGAGGTTTTCCGGCGTAATCCCTTCGCCGGTGTCCTCGACGGAGACCTCGATGAAATCTCCGTCGAATTTTGAGTTTTGAGTTTTGAGTTCTGAGCTGCAACCTTGAACGTCGAACCTCGAACCTAGAACGTATCTTGTTGCGACCCGCAGTGTGCCCCCGTTCGGCATCGCCTGTAGCGCATTCAGTACCAGGTTGGTGAACACTTGGTACAGTTGGTCGACGTCCCCTGCGATCGCTGTCGCCCCCGGTGCGTAGGCTCGCGTCATGGTAATTCCGGAGAGCGGGACCTGGTGTCCGATCTGGTCGAGGATTTCGTCGAGCATCGCGTGAAGGTCAGCGTGTCCCAAACGCCGGTGTTCCTGCCGGGCGAACCTGAGGAGATTGGCGACGATCCGCTCGACACGGGAGACCTGCCGGGCGATGGTGTCAATTTCCTCGCGGTTCTGGTCCTCCAGCGGGATGGCCATTTGGAGGAGTTCGGCATTGCCGCGAATGATCGCCATCGGATTGTTGATTTCGTGCGCGACGCCTGCTGCCAGTTCCCCGACCGCCGCGAGCTTTTCCGCCCTGACCAGTTCCTCCCTGGTTTTGACCAGGAGGAGGTTCTTTTCCTCCAGTTCGGCGGTCCTTTCCTGAACCTTTTGTTCCAGCCCCCTGTTCAGTTCCCGGATTTCCTCTTCCCGTTGGATGAGGGCGCCGGTCATCATGTTGAATGCACTCGCCAGGCTGCCGATCTCATCATGAGTATCGACATGTATGTGCACCTCCCGCTCGCCGGCGGTCACCCTGCGGGCAAGGTTTTCCAGCGCCCTGATCGGTTGCGCCAGGCGCGAGGAGATCTTCCAGCAGAGAGCGATGCCGATGAGAGACCCGAAAAAGAGCACACCGGCGTAGGCGAGGTTCAGACCGCTCTTGACCCTGGCGAACGGCTTCTCCGGCACCCCGACGTACAGGGCGCCGACCAGTTGCCCGTCGATGTCGTGGATCGGCTCGTAGGCGCTGAAAAACCAGTCGTCGACGACAAAGGCCCGACCGATCCACCTTTGCTGATTGAGGAGAACCCGGTCGTAGACCTGTTCCGACATGAGCGTGCCGATGGCCCGATTGCCGTTGAGGTTGGTCACGTTGGTGGCGACCCGGAGGTCCTGGAGAAAGATCGTGGCCGTGCCGGCGTCCCGGCCGTCGAAGCGGACATTCTCGTAGAGGATTCGGGCGATCTTGTCGACCAGACGGTTGTTGTTGTTGAGGAGGGTGCCTCCATACAGCGCTCCCACCACCTTTCCGGATGCGTCCCTGACCGGGGCAGCCGCTACCAGGAACATCCCGGAACGTTCGGCTTTTTTCGTGAACGGGCGCGCCTGCGGCGTGGCCAGTACCTGGATCTCCGCCCTCGGAGCCAGGGCGGGGTTTTCCTGTAGGATGTCGTCGTGGGAGAGGACCAGCGTGCCGTTCACTTCCGCCCCGGCGAGGGCGCGGGGGACGAACCGGCTGCTCCAGTGATAGGCACCGGTCTGGCCGGGGTTCCCCGCCCGGAACACGACCTGGCCGTAGGCGTTGACGATGTCGAGGAAATCGAGCTGCTCGCTCTGGAGGAGGTGGGTGAGGAGGGTGTCCAGTGCCCTGCCGTCCCCCGTCGCGAGCGCTGCCGCGGCATAGGGGGAACGGCCGGTGAATTTCACGACGTCTGTGATGCGCTCCAGTTCGTTCAGGTAGACCTCGCGGGCCGAATTGAGGTCGGTGCGGACTTTCTCCTGGGCCTGGGTGACGATGCGCGAGCCGATGAGATACAGCCCGGTCAGCCAGCAGACGAAGATGGCGACGAAGAGCGGCGCGAGCGTTCCGACGGTCAGCTTGAGCCGGATGGGGAAGCGGGGGGCCATTATGCGTCAGCTTCCGGCCAGCTGTTTGCGGCGGTCGGGGCGAGGCCGTATTCGACTATTTTCCGGTCGAGAGTCTTGCGCGATATGCCGAGGAGCTCGGCGGAACGGCTTTTGTGGAAGCCGGTCTGGAGCAGGACCTGCTGGATGTGGAGGCGCTCCAGCTCTTCGAGGGAAACCGGAGATGGTGTTTGGGGAATGGCGGGGTCACGGGAAGACTGCTTCACCGGCAGAAGGTCGGAGGTGATCAGCTCCCCACGGGCGAGGATGACCGCCCGCTCCATGACGTTTTCCAGCTCCCTGACGTTGCCGGGCCAGTGATAGTCCAAGAGGAGCCGCAGGGCGTTGTCAGCGATGCCGGTCACATCCTTCTTCATCCGCCGGGCGTATTTTCGCAGGAAATGGGCGGCGAGCGGCTCAATGTCCTCCACCCGCTCCCTGAGGGGGGGGAGGTTGATGGTGATCACGTTCAGCCGGTAGTAGAGGTCTTCCCGGAATCGGCCGCACCTCACTTCCTCCTCAAGGTCCTTGTTGGTGGCCGCAACGATCCGGATGTCCACGCTTTTCGGACGGGTGGCGCCGACCGGGATGAAGTCCCGTTCCTGGATCACCCGGAGGAGCTTTGCCTGGACCGCGGCGCTCACGTCGCCAATCTCGTCGAGGAACAGCGTTCCGCCGTCCGCCTCCTCCAGAAGCCCCTTCTGCGAGGTGATGGCGCCGGTGAACGCACCCCGGACATGGCCGAACAGCTGGCTTTCCAGGAGGGTGTCGGAGAGGGCGGCGCAGTTGATGGAGACGAAGCGGCGCCCCTTGCGCGGCGAATTGTCGTGGACCGCCCCGGCGATCAGCTCCTTGCCGGTACCCGACTCTCCCAGGACCAGGATGTTGGCGTGGCTTGCCGCCACCCGCAGGGTGAGGTCGTAGACCTCCCGGAACCGGGCGCTCCTGAACACGATGGTGCCCGGCGACCCCGGACGGTTCAGCTCTTCCTTCAGGGCACGGTTTTCCTGGATGAGGAGCTTCCGCTCCAGGGCGTTTTCCAGCACCCCGAGGATTTTTTCCTTCGGAAACGGCTTGGTGACGTAGTCGTAGGCGCCGAGCTTGATCGCCTCCACCGCGTTATCGATGGCTCCGTAGGCGGTCATGATCACCACCGGGAGTTCCGGGCGGAGCTTCTTCACCTGCTTCAGGACGGAGATCCCGTCCATGTCGGGCATCCGCACGTCAAGGAGGAGCAGCGACGCCTCGCCGCCGTCCTCGTTTTTAAGCCGGTCCAGGAGCGAGACGCCGCTCTCGAAGGTTTCCACGGCGAGCCCCTTCTTTTCCAGCATCTTCTTCAGGTAGCGGAGGATCTCCGCTTCGTCATCGCAGATGAGGATCTTTTCCGTTGGCATGAAACTGTCTCCCGTTTTCTTCCCAGTCCTCTCAGGTACGGGGGCGAGGGATGGGCAGCCATGTGGTGTTTTGACCAGACAAAATGATACACGTCGGGACAAAATGATGCAAGGCGTCTTTTTTCAAGAACGGCACATTCCTGACGGC
>DATJLB010000268.1:0-7061 GCA_035490915.1 Geobacteraceae bacterium | reverse complement strand
GATCAGGTGAAGGGCGTCGGTTGCCACGTCTTCACCGGTGTGGGGAATTCGCCCCGTGAGGTGGGAAATCAGCCC
Source organism: Geobacteraceae bacterium (assembly GCA_035490915.1). GTDB lineage: Bacteria > Desulfobacterota > Desulfuromonadia > Geobacterales > Geobacteraceae > JAMPXD01. The sequence continues at coordinate 6,986 of DATJLB010000268.1, read as the reverse complement.
GCCGACCGTATCGAACTTATCCCGCTCAATTTCGATCTCGAAGTACTCCTCCAGCTCCTCTATAGGGAGCCGGGCATCCACCACGATCGTCCCGTCAGGCTCCTCCACGAGCCACTCCTCCTCCAGGTCGTACTCATCCTGGATATCCCCCACGATCTGCTCCAGGAGGTCTTCAATGGTGACCAGCCCGGAGGTGCCGCCATACTCGTCGATGACGATGGCGATGTGGACCCGCTTTTTCTTGAAATCGTGGAGGAGCTGTTCCAGGTCCTTGGTCTCGGGGATGAAAAACGGTGGGCGCATGATCTTCCGCATGACCACGGCCGACTCGTCCTTTCCCCAGTATTTGAGCAGGTCCTTGGCGTATATGAGACCGACGATGTTGTCCAGGGTGCCCTCCCAGACGGGAAGACGGGAATGGCCGCAACCGATGATGGTCGCCAGGACTTCGCTGACCGTGGCATCGGAGCTGACACACGCCATGTCGGTCCGCGGCACCATGATCTCGCGCACTACCGTGTCGCGCAGAGTGAAGATGGCGCGGATCATCTCGTTTTCTTCCTCGTTGATGATCCCCTCTTCTTCCCCGGCGTCCATCAGTTCCTGGATCTCTTCCTCGGTCACCTTCTTCCGGCCCGACATGAACCGTACGAGGATATCCATCAAGCCGGTGGCTTTCTTCTCGGAGCCTTCTTCCAAAACGCTTCTTCCTCCGTTGCAGAAAATATCATGGTGGAGACGCGTTGCAGTGCGTCTCACGCCAATGCGTCTCTACGTATGATCCTATCCAGCCAGCTTGAACAGCGCGAGTATCGCCAGAGTGACGGCGATGCCGGTCACCGCACCCAGCATGACCTCCCGCAAGGTGTGGTAGCGGAGCAGGAGCCGGGAATGGCTGACCATCACCGCAAGGGAAATGGTCAGAATCGACGTGAGCGGGTCCTGGGTGTTGAGGGTGACGACGGTGGCGATCGAAAAGGCAACCGCTGCGTGGCCGCTCGGCAGCCCCCCCTCCAGCGGCGTCCCTTTCCCCGAGATGGCCTTCAGGATGACCACAATGATGACCACCACCAGGATCGACACCACCGCAGCCATCTCCGTCGGAGTCCCCATCATGCCGAGCGCCCCCCTGTACACCGGAAAGATGTACTTCGAAAGAATCAGGTACCCCATGACCGCCGCGCCGATGGCCGCCACCAGCACCCCCCCCGCCGCCACATCCTTGGCAACCTTGGCCAGCGGGTGATAGTCGGGGGAAACCAGGTCCACGATGGCTTCCACTGCCGTGTTGACCAGCTCGGCAAAGAGCACGAAACAGACCGAAATGGTCAGGAGCGTGAACTCCAAGGCGGAAACCTTCAGCAGAAGGACCGCCAGGAGGAGCACCAGCGCCGCCAGGAAGTGATACCGCACGTGCTTCTGGGTCCTGGCCGCATGGATGATCCCCTCGATGGCGTAGTTGGCCGAATCTATGAAACGGGGCTGTTTCACTATCCATCCTATGGGCGGACGCGGTCTTCCGACCATCTCGCGCCCGGTTGGCCAAACCTTTCTACGCTTTAAACCAAACCTTCCTTCACCAGCAGGGCAAACATTTCCCGCTCCTTCGCCTCCATCCGCCGTGCCTCCGCTTCCCCGCTCCGTTCGTGATCGTATCCCGTCAGGTGGAGAATGCCGTGCAGGAGCAAAAAAACTAGCCGTGCCTCGAACGCCATCCCCCCCTCCTCAGCCTCCCGGGCACAGGTGTCCGCCGAGATGACCACATCCCCCAGAAGGCTGGGATTCAGACCGGGGAAGTCACCCTCCCCCATGGCGAACGAGATGACGTTGGTCGGCTTGTCGCGCTCCAGATACTCCCGGTTCAGGCGACGGATCGCCCGGTCCCCCACGATGGCGATCGAAAGTTCGCTACCGGGATATCCCAAGGCGCTTAAGATCGTCTCCGCTGCTTTTCTTAGGCTCTTCGTCCTGATCGGCAGGCGTCTTTGCCGGTTCGTTATCGCTATGTTCAAGGATTTTCCTTCCTCCGCCCGTTTTTTCCTTGTAGGCCGGCTCCGGGTAGTCGATCCGGTGGTGGTAGATGCCGGCGAGTATCCCGTTGAAGCTCTTGGCGATCTCGTGGAGGTTCTTCAGGGTCAGTTCGCACTCGTCGAGCTGGCCGTCGATGAAGATGTTGTTGATGATCTTCTGCACCATTCCCTGGATGCGGGCCGGCGTCGGGTTGGAGAGGGTCCGGGAAGCGGCCTCGACGTGATCGGCCAGCATCACCAGCCCCGCTTCCCGCGTCTGGGGCTTTGGTCCCGGATAGCGGAAATCCCGCTCGTCCACTATCTTGCCGTCCGCCGCCGACTGGTCCTTCGCCTTCTGGTAGAAGAATGAGATCAGGCCGGTGCCGTGGGACTGGCGGATGATGTCGATGATCGGGACCCCGAGGCGGTGCTCCCGTGCCAGCTCCACCCCTTCCTTGATGTGGGAGATCAGGATCAGGGCGCTCATGCTCGGCGAAAGCCGATCGTGCTTGTTATCCCCGCCGCTCACGTTCTCGATGAAGTAGAGGGGCTTGGAGATCTTGCCGACATCGTGGTAGTAGGCGGCAACCCTTGCCAGAAGCGGGTTGGCGCTGATCGCCTCGGCAGCCGCCTCCACCAGGTTGCCGACCAGCACGCTGTGGTGGTAGGTTCCCGGCGCCCTGACCATCAGCTCCCGGAGGACCGGAGAGTTGAGGTTTGCCAACTCCAGCAGTTTGATGTCGGTGGTGTAGTGGAACAGGTTCTCGATGACCGGGATGGTGCCGGTGACGATCACTGCGTTGACGATCCCGCCGATCAGGGCGAAAACGGCGCAGTAGACCGTCTGAAAGGAGAACAGGCTGTCGCTGAAGATCTGGAAGGAGACGGCGAGGGTGAGGTTTACCACGCTCAGCTTCATCCCCGCCGTGAAGAGCGTCCCCCGCGCCGTGCATTGGCGGGCGCCGTGAGCGCCGACGATCCCGCCGAGCAGGGCATAGATGACCATCGGCAGGCTGTTGTTGAACATGATCCCGACCAGCGGGGCGCAGATGGCCGTGTAGACCAGCGCCACCTCCGAGTTGAGGATGATTCTGACGAGCATGGAGCCGACGGCGAAGGGGAAGAGGTAGTAGTAGGCCGACGTGTCGATGAAGGGAAACGGCCCTCCCATGGCGGACGACACCACGAAGGCGATCTTCAGGATGGCGAAGGTCCCGAGGGTCAGGAGGCAGACCAGAACGAGATCCTTGTTGGTGGGGTTGAACTTGCGGATGTTCTTCCGGGCAAAGCGGTAGGGGAAGTAGAAGAGGATCAGCGACAGGCCGAAGATCCCGGCGCCGACGAACAGACTGTTGATGCCATGGCGCGCCTCGAACATCTTCTCAAGCTTGAGCGTCTGCTCCTCGGTGATCCGCTCCCCGACCCGCGCGACCATCTCTCCCCGCTTCAGCTTGAACAGGACCGGACGGACGGCGCCGCGCGCCTCGCGCCGCTTCCCGTCGGTGAGGTCCCTGTCGAAGGTGAGATTGGCCTTGACCGTCCTACCGAGCAGCCACTTGATCACTTCCAGGTCGCGCGGCGCACCGCCGAGCACGAGGCTTGCCCTGGCCAGGGCGTCCCTCGCGTCCGCCTCGTCGATGGAGGATTTGTAGTCCCCCGCGGCGATCTCCTGCCTGGTTTCCGGATCGACCACCAGGATGCCGTGGCGGAGATCGGCGGCGAACGCCTTGCCGTTGGCGACGATCTTCCGGTTGTAGAGACGGGCGGTAAGCCGGCCGATATCGGTCAGGAGCGCCCGATCGGATTCAACCCGGGAGAGCGCCCGCAGCTCGGCCTCCGTACAGTTGACCCCCAGAGCCGCGGAAACGGCGTCCTGAAGCGACTTCTTGTCAACCGGCGCCGCGCTGCTCTTCGCCTCCCGGACCAGCGCAAGGGCCTTCTCGAAACGCCGGGTGGTTTCCAGGGCGGCATTGGGGTTGAAGATATAGACCAGGGGGGCGGCCGCTTCCGCCTCGGCCCGCTTCTTCTCCGTCAGCGGTCGGTCCTCCAGGAGATAGTCCTGGGTAGCCCTGATGTCGGAAGTAGCGATGTCGCCCGCCTTGTAGCTGGGGGGAATGAACTGCTGGCTGGGAATGATCAGGAGGGTAAGAAAAAAAGCGGTCAGGATGACCAGGATGAACCGGTTCCGTTTTTCGTTCCGTCCTGCGGAAAACCTTTCCGTCAGCGAATCCAGAAAGCGGATGAGCAGCACGGGGATGGACCCGCTGCTCCTATTTTCTTTGTCGTCGCTTCCAGAGGGCATATTGATGTCGTGTTCCCGTATCTGTCCGTTTTTGTATGCAGTACCGCAAAACTTCACTATAATCCCTGTCGCCGGTCAGTGTCAACTTAAACCATATCGTCCGATTCCCGCGCCGGCATGGTGTCCCTGCTGGAAAATGTCTTCCATTTTAGCCGAAGTGTGGTATATGTTTAAGTGTTTTGCGTTCAGCTTTCGGCAACCGGCGTGCGCCGTCAGGCGTGCAGGAAACCGCTGCGGGAGACGTCGCGCCGCCTCCCGAGCTGATTTATATTCCAGTTTTTCACGAAAGGGGGCAGTACAATGAGTCAGATCACAGATGTCTACGCCAGGGAAATCCTCGATTCACGGGGCAATCCGACCCTGGAAGTCGAAGTCTTCCTCGAGTCCGGGGCGATGGGACGGGCCGCGGTCCCTTCCGGCGCGTCAACCGGCGAACGCGAGGCCCTGGAACTCCGGGACGGCGACAAGTCCCGCTACCTTGGCAAGGGTGTGTTGAAGGCGGTCGATAACGTCAACGACGTGATCGCCGACCAGGTAATAGGAATGGAAGCCTCCGACCAGGTGGGTGTCGATAAGAAGATGCTTGAACTGGACGGCACCGATTTCAAGAGCACCCTTGGAGCGAACGCCCTGCTCGGCGTCTCCCTCGCCGTCGCCAAGGCGGCAGCAGACGAGGCGGGACTCCCCCTCTACCAGTACATCGGCGGCTCTAATGCGAAGGAGCTGCCGCTTCCGATGATGAACATCATCAACGGCGGTGCCCATGCCGACAACAACGTCGACATCCAGGAATTCATGATCATGCCCGCCGGCGCCCCGAACTTCCGGGAGGCGCTCCGGATGGGGGCCGAGATCTTCCACGCCCTCAAGGGGGTGCTCAAGGGGAAAGGGTACAACACCGCCGTGGGAGACGAGGGTGGCTTCGCGCCGAACCTGAAATCGAACGAGGAGGCGCTGGAAGTGATCATGGAGGCGATCGAGAAGGCGGGGTACAAGCCGGGGAGCGACGTGCTGCTCGCCCTCGACGTTGCCTCCTCCGAGCTCTTCAAGGACGGCGTCTACACCCTGGATAACGAGCCGCAGCCGCAGAAGACGGCCGACCAGCTGATCGACTTCTACGAGAACCTGGTCAACAAATACCCGATCATCTCCATCGAGGACGGGATGGCGGAGAACGACTGGGACGGCTGGAAAAAGATGACCGACCGGCTAGGCCACAGAATCCAGATCGTCGGCGACGACCTGTTCGTCACCAACCCGAAGATCCTCAAGGAGGGGATCGAGAAGGGGATCGCCAACTCCATCCTCATCAAGCTGAACCAGATCGGCACCCTGACCGAGACCCTCGACGCCATCGAAATGGCAAAGCGGGCCGGCTACACCTGTGTGATCTCGCACCGCTCCGGCGAGACCGAGGACACCACCCTCGCCGACCTCGCCGTGGCGGTCAACGCCGGCCAGATCAAGACCGGGTCGCTCTGCCGCACCGACCGGGTCTGCAAGTACAACCAGCTGCTGCGGATCGAGGACGAACTGGACAACGTGGCCCTGTTCCGGGGCAAGGACGTCTTCTACAATGTGAAGAAGTAAAGCGATACCGAAAGCACATGACACCGAAAGAGGCGGAGACGATCCGCCTCTTTTTTTGTCTCTTTAATTGGGGGACATAATACGCATTTCTGCATTACACGAAGAGGTTTAAGCTTGACTACATGAGCGACATTTAATAGTCTCTAACAATGCCAAGGATGTCTCGCCTCATAGTGCCCGCATACCCACACCACGTAACGCAGCGTGGGGTAAGATCAATGGACATATTCCCCGATGATGACGCTCGTTGGGCGTACCTTCAATTTCTCTCCGAAGAAGCCAAGCGGTTCGGGGTGCAATTCCTTTCCTGGTGCCTCATGACCAATCACGTTCATTTCATTGCCATCCCAGAAAATTTGCAGTCACTTGCCAGAGCATTCGGAGAAGCTCACCGGAGGTACACCAGGATGCGTAATTTCAAGGAAGGGGTGCGCGGCTATTTGTTCCAAGGTAGATTCGGTTCGTGTGTCCTTGATGAAAAGCATCTTGTTGCGGCAGCGAGGTACGTGGAGCGGAATCCCGTGAAAGCCGGCATCACCTCACATCCGCGTGATTATCAATGGTCCAGCGCGCGGTTTCATCTCGGTATCATTGAGACTGACGTAATGGTTGTCGACCGAACGCTACTGGGTTTGGTGTCAGATTGGGAGGATCTTCTGAAGTCGGAAAACGAAGAAGACTCGAAGAGATTGCGGCTTTTCACACGAACCGGCAGGCCAGTCGGAGATGATAATTTTGCGGAGAAAGTAAAGAATCTGACGGGTAAAGACCCCAGACCTCGGCCAGCGGGCAGGCCACGAAAAGGGAGATAATACGTATTATGTCCCCCGATTTCCGAGGGACGATTATTGGGTATAAAGCGACGGGCGAATCTTGTCGTTAAGGACAATGGCCAACCAGGCCGCTGGTGCGGCTGATACCGCACAGCGTCCATGACGTTATGCGATCAAAATCAAATGAGTCAGAATTTGAGAAAAGGTAATTCAGAGATGAACCGCTTGACTACTGAACAGATGACACGCATAAGTAAAACAATTGAAGTACCAGAGGTTGGCAGAATAGTTCTGGTCGATGTTTCTGGGCAG
>DATJLB010000267.1:0-9808 GCA_035490915.1 Geobacteraceae bacterium | reverse complement strand
CAGCGTGGAATATCGCTATATATAAGCCTCAAAATCGGTATGTGACAGCGAAGGACATGAAATATCACGAAATAGTTTTAAGTAGTAGTTGATGCCATGGTGCTTAACGCTTCATCTGTTCGTGTTTTTGCGTGTCATCAGTGGACAAGCTTTTTATGGTCCATCCCTTGATAATGGCGCCGACATTGCAGCGAAATGGATATGAAGCCGTCGACAGCAGTACATAGCCTCGAACAGGCCGGACTTCGACCTCCGCTGACCCTGACCATTGCCATCACCGGCGTCTGCAACCTTTATTGCTCCCATTGCTGGGTGGAGGCGGGCGGGGCTTATTCCGCGTCCCATGTGCCGACGCGGATTGCGTTGCCCTTGCTCGACGCGTTTGCGGCCATGCGGGGAACGGGGGTCCGCATTACCGGCGGCGAACCGCTTTGCCATCCCGACTGGCTGGTGCTCATGCGACGTGCCTGCGTGCTCGGCTTCCACAGGGTGGCGCTGCAGACAAACGGCATGCTTCTCACCGACGACGACGTACGAGCGCTGCGCACGCTCGATTTCCCCGGCCTTTCCATTCAGGTCAGCCTGGACGGGGCTGAAGCGGCGACACACGACCTGGTGCGGGGGAAGGGCGCCTTCGACCGGGCGGTGGCCGGGATTATGCGGCTAGCCGACGGAGGGCTCGCCTCACGCATTACGATCGCCTTCACGGAGATGCGGCACAACCTGGAGGAGTTTCCCGCACTCCTTGAGCTTGCGACAGACCTCGGGGTTGCGTCCGTTGTCGCCGGCACCCTCATCACGGGGGGGAGGGGAGGGAATGCGGATCTCGCTCCTCCCACCCCGGACCAGTACCTTCTCCTGCTTGCGCGCTACGACGCCGACGACCGCTTCCGGGACCTCTACGATGCGTTCGGCACTATGGCGGCGCTGGAATGGCGGCGCGGGGACGGGCCACGCGAAGCATGCTGCACTTTCGCCGAAAATCCCTACCTGACGCCGGACGGGAGGCTCTACCCCTGTCTCCTCTGTCACACGGACGACCACGCCGTCAGCGGCGTGTTCGAAAAGGGACTTGTCGCCTCTTTTGCCGAAGGTGCCCCTCTCTGGGCGTCCCTCCGTAGAATAAGTCAGAGCCGTGCCGATGCGCTCCGTGAATGCCGGGAGTGCCCCGGCAAGCTTTCGTGCGCCGGCGGCTGCATGGGTCGGGCGTGGGGGAGCTGCGGCGACCTCCTTGCTGCCGACGACCGGTGTGCAATCAGGCGAGCAGTCAATCGTGCGGCAGAAAGCATCGCGTCGAAGAGGCCGCGGGAATAATCCCAAACCCGGATTGCCGCGCTTCGCTCGCAATGACTGAAAAACTGCGATAGCTGTCATTGCGAGGAGGTATGACGTAGCATCTCGCATTTTTTTTCTTTTCCTTCCCTGTTTTATTCTCCCGTTTCCGTTACGTGTCGGGGTGAAATTCCCCAATGTGGATAATATCCATAGCGCCGGAAGCACCTTAACCACGCTTTTCCCTAAAAAAATGTTTCAGAATTCCCCGTATCCGACATCGACGCCCCGCCTGTAAATTTAAGGTATCACCCCCAGAATACGCATTTTTAAACCGATGTTTCACTTGGCACCGTCCTTGCTATATCCACAGTCAAGGTGGCAATGGAGGCATAATCCCGTATTACGTCGAATCGCCACCATCTGAGCAAGAATACATAAAACAAGGTTATGGGAGGTGATGGCAAGCACACAAGGAAGCATGAAAAAGTCCCGGTAGCCGTATCGTTGAACGAACACCACTACTAACACCTACATAAAGGCAGTTAACACCACCAAAAGGAGGAAGTACACATGCCACATTTCAGAGATGCAAAACGGACCCTCAGCCTCGAATCCCGTGAATACCCGATCAAGATGCAGCACGCCTATCCTTCCGTGAACATCGGTATCGGCGCCCACACCATGGTCGGCAACGACGCCAAGGCCCTGGGGATGACCAATGCCCTCATCGTCACCACCGGCCTCAAGGGTACCGGCATCATCGAAGCGATCCAGGGTGTGCTGAAGCACGCCGGCGTTGCCTCGGAAGTGTTCGACAAGGCGACCCCGAACCCGAAGGACTACGAAGTCATGGAAGGCGCCAAGGCGCTCGCTTCCGGCAAGTTCGACGGCATCGTCAGCATCGGCGGCGGTTCCACCACCGACTGCGCCAAAGCGATCAAGCTCGTCTACAGCCATGACGGCCAGGACGTCCGGACCTTCGAGGGCGCCTTCAAGTGCACCAAGAAGAACAAGATCCCGCAACTCGCCATCAACACCACCTCCGGTACCGGTTCCGAGGTCTCCTGCTTCTCCATCATCAACCACACCGAGAAGATGTACAAGATGGCCCTCTTCGACCCCAACTGCACCCCGAGCAAGTCGGTCAACGACCCGCTGCTCCATCAGTGCATGTCGTCGAACCTGGCTGCCTACACCGGCATGGACGCCCTGACCCACGCGGTCGAGGCGATCGCCTCCCGGCTCTGCGTGCAGTCCGCCTACGGTCCGGGCCTCTGGGCCATCACCGAGATCTTCGCCAACCTGCGCCAGTCCGCAGCCAACCGGAACAACATCAAGGCCATCGAGCAGATGGTCTGGGCCGAAATGGCCGCTGCCTACAGCTTCAACAGCGCCGGCCTCGGCATCGTCCATTCCATGGCCCACGCCATGGGCGGCCTGTATGACTCTCCCCACGGGCTCTGCAACGCCATCGCCCTGGTTGACGTCAGCCGTCTCAACCTCCCCGCATGCCCCGAGCGCTTCGCCACGATGGCCCGCGCCGCCGGCATCGACACCCGCAACATCTCCGACATGAAGGCGGGCGAGCTGTTCATCGACATGATCCAGGAGCTGAAGGACGACCTCGGGATCACCACCAAGTTCGGCGATCTCGGCCTGACGGAGAAGGACCTCGACGGCCTCTCCAAGTTCGCCGCCGCCGACATCTGCTCCGAAGGGAACCCGATTGACATCGGCTTCGACAATATGCGCGCCGTCTTCAAAGGGTGCATGTAAGACATCAGCAGTCATTGATTCATAGGTAGAAATAAGGGCCGCTGGGCCCGGGGAATTTTTATCTCCGGGCACCAGCGGCGCTTGCACATCCGAAGCGTACACTCCGCCACGAGGTCGATCATGATTACCGAACAAGAGATTAAGGGACTTCTCCGCACGGGTGGCTACATTGCCGATGAAGCCATCGCCACCGCCGTTTTTCTTGCGCTCCGGATGGAGAAGCCGATCCTCATCGAAGGTCCCCCCGGCGTCGGCAAGACCGGCCTCGCCAAGACCCTGTCGGGGGTTATGGACTTTCCCCTGGTGCGGCTCCAGTGCTACGAGGGGATCGATGAGAGCAAGGCGCTCTACGACTGGGAATACGGCAAGCAGCTCCTCTATACCCAGCTCCTGCGCACCCAGCTTGACAGCTATCTCTCCGAGTCAGCCGACCTGCGGGCTGCAGTCGATCGCCTCTCGGCGGAGGAGAGTCTCTTCTTCTCCCGGAACTTTCTCGTCCAGCGGCCGATTCTGCGCAGCTTCCTGTCGGAGAAGCGGTCGCTGCTCCTGATCGACGAAATCGACCGTTCGGGCGATGAATTCGAGGCGTTGCTGCTGGAATGTCTGAGCGATTTCCAGGTCTCCATCCCCGAACTCGGGGCGATAGAGGCACAGAACAAGCCGCTGGTGATCCTGACCAGCAACGGCACGCGCATGATCTCCGACGCCTTGCGGCGGCGCTGCCTCTTTCTCTACATCAGCTATCCAGAGTTCGAGCGGGAGGTGGCCATCGTCTGTGCGCATTACCCAGAGCTCTGCACGACCCTCGCCGGCCAGATGGTCGATTTTCTGCGCAAGGTTCGGGAGTTGAACCTCCGCAAGTCCCCGAGCATTTCCGAGACCCTCGACTGGGCCGAGGTGCTCTCCATTCTGCATGCAACGCGGCTGACGCCGGAGGTGGTGGCCAACACGGTCGGGACCATCGCCAAGCACCAGGCGGACATCCGGCAGGTGACGGATCTCGCGGCGCGGGAACTGCGGGTGGCGTAGAGCGTAACCCCTCCCTGCCTCCCCTTAAATTAAGGGGAGGAGACAGGCTCCCCCTCTTAAGATAAGAGGGGGACGGGGGGAGTTATGAAAAAGCAGCTGGAGCATCGCATGGAACGTATCATCACCAGGTTTGTCGTCGCCCTCCGCGAGCGGGGGGTCCGGATATCCCCGGGGGAAAGTATCGATGCGGTCAGAGCCCTGACCCTGGGCGGACTGGAAGACCGCGAATCGGTGCGGGCCCTTTTGCGCCTTACGCTGGTGAAGAACGTCAACGATATCCCGGCTTTCGAAGAAGTCTTCGCGAGCTTCTTCAGCAGCTGCGATCGGAACCCGCTCGGTACCGACGCGGTCGATTTCCTGGGTGCCCTTATCCACATCGTCGAGGGGGAGCAGTTGAAGGCCGACCTCCACCGGCAACACAAAGAGGAGGGGCCGAACCTCGTGATGGACGAGGAGGTGACGGAGGAGGACCTAAAGGACCTGATGGGGCTGGAAGAGGGGGACGAGGCCGAAGGGCCAGAAATCCGGGTTCAGCTTGACGGTTTCCGGGGGAAGAAGGAGAAGGCGGAACCTTCAGATTTCTATTCAAAGAGCCCCCCCACGGTCGCCTTTCACCAGAGCTGGAACAAGAGCAAGGTGGAGCCGTTCACCCCGGAAGAACTGTCGGACATGCAGGAAGTCGTGGGCCGGATGCTCGTCCGGATCCGGAAGGACGTACAGCGGATGAAGAAAGAGGAGAGCCGCGGCAAGCTGCACGTGATCAAGACGATCCAGAAGAACTACCGCCACGGCATGGTCCCGTTCCTCCTGTCGCTGCGCCGCAAGCGGAAGGAAAAGCCGCGACTCGTCGTCTTCTGCGACGTCAGCTACTCCGTCAGCCATGCGACCCGTTTCATGCTGCTGCTGCTCCATACCCTGCAAAACCGGGTGATGGACGTGCGCAGCTTCGTGTTCACCCGGGAGCTGGCGGAGATCACCGACATGCTCCGGAACATGCCGGTCAACTGCCTGATCGAAACCATCGACAAGGGAGAGGTCATCAATCTGGACGACAACAGCGACTTCGGGCATGTTTTCCGTATCTTCAAGGAGAAGCACCTGGAAAGCATGCGGGGAAAGCCGGCGATCATCGTCATGGGGGATGCCCGGAACAATTACAACGAGGCGAATGAGTGGGCGCTGGAGGAGATCCGGGAAAAGGCGGGGTACATGCTCTGGCTGACTCCCGAGGAGCGGGACAGCTGGCACCGGGGGGACTGCCTCATCGACCTCTACGGCTCGTACTGCGACCGTGTCGAGGTGGTGCAGAACGTGGACGAGCTCTCTCTGATGGTGGAAGATCTCTTCCGCACCTTCTTCGACCACCACGATACCCGGGCGTGGCGACACCGGCGGCGGGAGCCGAAGGTCGAGGAGTCGTACGATTACCGGGAGTATTACACCCGGGGCAGGAGCGGCGCGACGCCCGCCTTCGACCCGGCGGCGCGACGCTCCTGGTGACGCACACCTCCAGCCCCTAAAGGAACGCAGAGTACCATTCAGTTAATCAAAGGAGCATATATGGCTTGCGATTGCACATCACACACGATGCACATCTGCTACCTCAAACTGCACGGCATGGACGAATGCCTTGCGAGCGTCACCGACAAGCCGAAAGTTGAATGTCGGCACTGCGGCGCCAAGGCCAACAGCCTGAAATACGTCTGCGCCGCTCACCTCGGCGAGACCGCCCCCAGCGTGGAGGGGGGGCACGGCAGCGTCGGCCTGGACGAGGTCGGACTCCCCCACGCCGGAAACAGGGAACCATAGGACACGGGACTTCCACAGGGATGTAGGGCCGAAAAATGCTGAAATTACCACATCAAATTGAGGCAGAACAGATCGAACTGGAAACGAAGATCGAGGAACTGCGCCGGTCGCAGGAAGAGCTCGAGGCCTCGCGCAACAAGTATGCCCTTTTGTACGATTTTGCGCCGGTCGGGTATTTCAGCGTCGATCGCGACGGCGTCATCCGTTCGGCCAACCTGACGGGGGCGCGCCTGCTGGCGGTCGAGCGGGACGTCCTTGCCAACCGCCGTTTCGAGGAGTTCGTGGCCGACAACGACCGCTTCCTCTTCGCCAAGTTCCTGACCACGGTGTTTGCAAGCCATGGGAAGGAGACCTGCCGGCTGCAGCTTTCGAAGGGGTGGCGTCATCCGCTCTACGTGCGGATCGAGGCGATGGTCACGGAATCGGGCGAGGAATGTCTCGCCGTGCTGGTGGACATAACCGAGAAGAAGAAGGCCGAACAGGCGCTGGCGGAGAGCGAGTACAACCTGGCCAAGGCCCAGTCGATGACCCACGTCGGTTCATGGAGCTTCGACCCTGCCACTGCAGAGGTGAAAGCGTCGGACGAGCTGCTGCGCATCCTGCGCCTCAGCCGCGAGGAGACGACGCAGGAGGCGTTCGCCGGGGTGGTCCATCCGGAGGACCTCGAAAACGTCATGGTGCACCTCAGCCTCGGCGTCGTTCATGGCAAGAGTTACGAAATCGAGCATCGTCTGCTTTTCCCCGACGGTACCCTGCGCTGGGTCTACACGATCGTCGAGCCGTCGGTGAACAGTGCGGGAGAGGTGGTGAAGCTCTACGGCACAACCCAGGACATCACCGAGCGCAAACGGGCCGAGGTCGACCTGCAGAACAAGACCAACGAGCTGCAGGCGATCTTCGATTCCATCAGCGACGGGATCACCGTGTACGACCAGGACGGTCTGGTCCAGCACCATAACCTCATCAGCCCGCAGCTCTATCCCGACGAGATCGTGCCGGGGAAATCGTGCCGCGAGATCTTTCATCCGGAAACGTCTCACTTTCCCGACGTTTGCCCCGTTGAAAGCGCCCTCAGGGGGAAGCGGATGGAGGCGTCCCTCGTGTCGGCACGGGAAGGGGACAGAACACGTTACTTCGACGTCACCGCCACCCCGATCAAGGATGCGCTGGGAGAGAAAAACCGGGCGCTCGTCTTTTTTAGGGACATCTCGGAAAAACGGCTCCAGGAGATGCACCTGATCCAGGCCGAAAAAATGTCGAGCATCGGCGTCCTCGCCACCGGCATCGCCCATGAAATCAATAACCCTCTTACCTCGGTGGCGGGGTGCGCGGAAGCGCTCCTGCGGCGTTTGCGCGATGAGCCGGAGATCGGCCGGGACGCACGGTTCGACGTGTTTTCCCACTACCTCGAGGTGATCGTGCGGGAGTCGTACCGCTGCAAGGGGATCATCGACCACCTGCTGAGCTTCGGCAGGAAATCGGACGGCTCAGCCGTCGACGTGGACGTGAACGGGATCCTGCTGGAAGTCATCGAATTGTTGCGGCACCAGCCCGCGTACCGTCAGATCGACGTCGTCACCGACCTCAAAAGCGACGTCCCGTTCATCCTCGGGGACCCGTCCGGGCTCCGCCAGGTCTGCATGAACCTGCTGGTCAATGCCCATCAGTCGATATCGGGGAGCGGCACGGTGACGGTGACGACGGATGTATCGGGAGATGGGGCGGTCTCGATCATGATCGGCGACACCGGCTGCGGCATCGGCCAGGATACGATCGACCGGATCTGGGACCCGTTCTTCACCACTAAGGAGGTCGGGAAGGGGGTAGGTCTCGGCCTCGCCCTCACCTACAACATCGTCAAGCGCCATGGCGGCGATATCGAGGTGGAAAGCCGTGTCGGCGAAGGGTCGCGGTTCACGGTGCTGTTGCCGGTCCGGCACCGGCACGTGACCGCAAACAACGCCGCATGAACACCCGACATGCCGCATCCGGGGCCACCCTGTGCACTCATATTTTACCGCGGCTTTTCTCGTCGAAATATCTCCTCGCAATAAGGGTATGCATCGGAAAGCCGAGTTCTATCGGCCGGTCGATGAGGGCCACCTCCTGGGTTTCTTCGGAAGCGAACGGCTGCAGTGACCGCTCCGGTTGCCGCGGGGCCAGGCCGAAGACTACCAGGGTCCCGTCCAGGCCGTTCATCACGTCGTAGAGCAGAAGTTTGCTTGCGGCGATGTCGATACCTGTCTCTTCCAGCAACTCCCGTTTTCCCGCCTCCTGCCACGTCTCACCCAGGTCGATATAGCCACCCGGCAGCGTCAGCGTCCCCTTCTGCGGTTCCGTGTTCCTCCTGATGACGACGATCCCGTTACCCACCGGTGCCAGCACAACAGCAACCGGGATCGGATTCAGGTAGGTTTTGTTGCCGCAGCCGCTGCATTTCTTCGGCCAGCTGTCTCCAGGGGGGAACTTTGTACCGCAAAACGAGCAGTGTGAAGTCTTGTCAGTCATGCCTTTCTCCCCGATCTATGTCTCACATTGGATGACGTCTTCTCTTTGAAACGTTGCAGAAATTATTCCCAACGCCACATATCCCTTGAGAACAAAACAATTTTTTATTTATTGTGTAGACAATTTACTCGATGGGGACATATTCCCCACAAATCCATTTGCGTGGAACGGATCACTTTTGAAAATGTGTCCCTTTTCTCCACAGCTACCTGGTCTGTGGGGATATATTCACCTCCTTTGAACCATGTAAACTTAAGTATAAATCACTGTTTTACTGATTGGCATCCGCGTTGCATAATAGATTCACAAGGACGCATCGCAGAGCGGTGCGAAACACACAGCAAAGGAGATAAACAATGGAAGCGAACAAGCAAGCAATCGAAACGTGCAATGAGGAGCCCCGGATCCTGGAAGAAATCCAGGTGGAAGAGCTCGCCATCGACGGCATCTGCGGGGTGTACTAGGATGGCGGCGGCAGGCATCAGGCTTCACCCCGCCTGTCGCGTGCGGCAAGAGGGGTTCGGTCTCCTGTTTTATGACAGCAGGGGACCGCGCCTCCTCTTCGCCGAGACCGGCACCCTCCTTCCGGCCGAATTTTTCGCCACCGTCCGGGGGAAGGACGAGCTTCCCGCGGGGCTGTCAGAACGGGAAAAGGGCGCATTACAGAAGTTCGTGACGAAACTCTTGGACAAAGGATTCCTCCGTGAGCAATAGATATGTTGAGATGGGGCTCTCCGCCCCGGTAAACCTGACCTGGGAAGTATCGCTCGCCTGCAACCTCCGCTGCAGCCACTGTCTGTCGGCATCGGGTGAGCCGGCTGCGAACGAGCTCTCCACGGCCGAGGCGCTCGACCTGGTGGAGCATCTCCACGATAACGGCGTGTTCCAGATCAACTTCGGCGGCGGCGAGCCGTTTCTCCGCCCCGACTTCGAAGAGATCCTGGCAGCGTGTCATGCCAGGGGGATCATGACCTGCATCTCGACCAACGGCACCCTGCTCGACGAAGCGCGGGTGGCGAGGCTGGCGGCAAGCCGGCTGGTGGCGATCCAGGTGAGCATGGACGGTGCCCGCAGCGAGACCTGCGACGCCATCCGCGGCGACGGGGTGTTCGACACGGCGATCGAGGCGATCAGGCTCCTGGCCGCTACCTCCATCCCGACCAGCATCAATACGGTGCTGACCGCCCAGAACGCCGACGAGATCCCGGCCATGCACGATCTCGCCCGCTCCCTCGGTGTGTCGCTCCGGGTGAGCCGCTTCCGTCCCTCCGGACGCGGAGCGGACAACTGGGAAGCGCTTCGGCCGAACCCCGCCCAGCTCCTCGCCTTCTCCGATTGGCTGGCGAAGAGCGGCGACGTGCGGACCGGCGACAGCTTCTTCTCCCTCACGAGCCAGGAGCGCCAGGGACTG
>DATJLB010000266.1:0-3797 GCA_035490915.1 Geobacteraceae bacterium | reverse complement strand
TGGTACGCTGGCTCCAATTTCAAAAAATAAAACCGGTTTTTATTTTCATGTTTAAATAAACAATTTGCTTTGTAATGTCAATAAAAATTTTTTTATTGAACGTAAAATGTCGCCGTATAAGACATTAAATTTGCGGCGCATTTGGCGGGACCGGCGCGGAAGGAGGGGAAAGCTTTGAAGGTGGGATCGGCACTTTTTAAAACGGCTTTCGCCGTCGTGGGAGGGACAGGCCGAAGGCCTAGCGAATCCGCCGGGCCAGGATCTCCAGGGTGTGCATGACCCTGGTCTTAGCCCCCTGCTGCTTCAGTCCGTCGGAAAGCTGCATCATGCAGCCGGGGCATCCGGTCACGACCGCCTCGGCGCCGCTCTGCACGATCGCCGCAGCTTTCGGCGCGTTGATCCTGAGCGACGTCTCGTAGTGGTAGACATTGAAGGTCCCCCCGAGGCCGCAGCACTTGTCGGCCCCTTCCATCTCCCGCAGCTCCACGCCGGGGGCGGTCCGCAGCAGCTCCCGGGGCTGGCGGGTGATGTTGCGGGTCCGGAGATGGCACGGATCGTGGTAGGTAATAGTCAGGGCCCCTCCCGCGCCGGTCTCTTCCGGATTGAGGCCGAGCTTCTGGAGAAGGACTGCCGCGTCCACGGTCTTCTCGGCCATGGCCTGGAGCCGCGCCTGGAGCTCCGGATGCTTCTTGCCGATGATCGCCGGGTAGAACTTGTGCAAGGCGCCCCCGCAGGTGGCGCACGCCGTCACGACGTAATCCGCCTCGTACCGCTCCAGGGCGGCGAGGTTCTTCTCCGCCAGCTCCCGGACCGTCGCCAGGTCCCCCCCCGACATCCCCGGAAGGCCGCAGCACTGCTGGTCCTTCGGGATGATGACCGTGCAGCCGAGGTGCCGGAAGAGCGCCAGCGCCGCCTCCCCCACCTCGGTGTAGACGAAGTTGGTCATGCAGCCGACGAAGTAGACGATCCGCGGCTTCCCCGGCTCGCCCGCGATCACCTCCGGGTGGCGCTCCATGAACGGCTTCCGGGCGAGCTGGGGGACGTGGCGCTGCCCCCCCACGAACGGGAGCGGGAAGCGGAGCCGCAGGCCCGAAGTGGTCGGCACCTTGCGGAAAAAGAGGGGCCCGAGGATTGCGGCTGCCGCGGCGCCGAACCGCATCAGTTTCCGGTTCCTGATCACCCGGCCGACCGCGCTGTGGAAGGTGGTGAGACCGCGCTTCTGTGCCAGCGCCTCCCGTGCCGCCACCACGATCTCGTCGGTCGGGACGTCGTTCGCGCACTTCTCCACGCAGCTCCCGCAGAGGAGGCACTTGGACATGTCGAGGTAGGTCCGGTCGTCCAGCTCCATCCCCCCCTCCAGGACCGCCTTGGCAAGCGCCACCTTCCCGCGGGCCACCGCCGGCTCCCGCTTCAGCTCGGAAAACACCGGGCAGTGGGCGCGGCAGGCGCCGCACTTCACACACTTCTTTATTTCCTTTTCGACGCGTTTCAACGGGTCCATTTGAAAACCTTGAGTTCTATGTTCTACGTTCAAGGTTCAAGGTTCAAGGTTCGCACTTGCCTTAAACGTAGAACGTTGAACACTGAACATTGAACCGATTTATGCTACCGGGAACATCTTCCCCGGATTGAGTATGTTGTTCGGGTCCAAGGCCCGCTTCACCGCCTGCATCGCCGCTACCTGTGCAGGTTTGAGCTCAAGGCCGATGTACGGCTGCTTGGCGAGCCCCACCCCATGCTCGCCGGACATGGTGCCGCCGAGTTCCAAAGCCGCGCGGAACACCTCCTCGATCGCCGCGTGCGCCTTCTCCTCCTGGCCGGCGACCTCCTTGTCGATCATCACGTTCACGTGGATGTTGCCGTCCCCCGCGTGGCCGAAGTTGACGATCGGGATGTCGTATCGTTGCGCGATGGCGTCGATCTTTCGGATGACGTCCGGCACCTTTGACCGCGGCACCACGATGTCCTCATTGTACTTGGTCGGGTTCACGTCCCGAAGCGACGGCGACACGAGCCGGCGTACTTTCCAGAGGCCTTCCGCCTCGGCGGCGTCCCGCGCCACCTTGAACTCCACGAGCCCGAGCGGTTTCACAACCTCGTGGATCCGCTCCGCCTGCCGCTCGATCAGGTTGCGGTCGCCGTCCACCTCGATCAGGAGGACCGCCCGGGCCGCCTCGGGAAGCCCGAGGCTGAAGCGGCGGTCGACGCACTGGAGCGTGGCGTGGTCCATGAACTCCAGCGTGGTCGGGATGATCTTCGCGCCGATGATTGTGGAGACCGCCCGCGCCGCGCCGTCGATGGAGTCGAAGATGGTGAGCATGGTCTTCTTCGCCTCCGGGAGCGGCAGGAGCTTGAAGATGATCTTTGTGATCACCCCGAGGGTCCCCTCGGAGCCGACGACGAGGCGGGTGAGGTCGTACCCCACCACCCCCTTGTACGTCTCGCCGCCGGTCCGGATGATCTCGCCGGTCGGGAGGACCACTTCAAGACCCATCACGAAGTCGCGGGTGACGCCGTACTTCACTGCCCGGGGGCCGCCGGCGTTCTCCGCCACGTTGCCGCCAAGAGTGGAGAACTTGAGGGAGGCCGGGTCGGGGGGGTAGAAGAGGCCGAGCTTCTCCACGGCTATCTGGAACTCCTCGGTCACCACCCCCGGCTCCACCTCCGCCACCAGGTTCTCGGTGTCGATCCGGATGATCCGGTTCATCCGGGTGGTGACGAGCACGATCCCTCCCCCCTTGGGAAGGGCGCCGCCGGTGAAGCCGCTCCCGGCGCCGCGGGGGAAGACCGCGAAGCGCTCCGCATTGGCGAGCTTCAGGACCTGCGCCACCTCGGCCGCATCGGCCGGGTAAACCACCGCGTCGGGCCGGAACTCCATCTGGGTCGCATCGTAGGAGTAGCAGAGGAGGTCCTGGGGCTCCGTGGCGACGTTGTCGGCGCCGACGATGTGTTTCAATTTCTCGATAACGCTCGTGTCAAGCATGAACACCTCGTTCAAGGTTCAACGTTCAAGGTTCAAGGTTAAGAAGGCCTTTCAACGTTGAACATCGAACGTTGAACCTTGAACGGGTTTCATTACTGGCAGCACCGTTCCCCCTTCGGGAATCACGTAGGCGGTGTAGTCTTTCGGCAGCATTCCTTCCGCCTTCGCCAACGCCTCGTCTAACGTCTGTGCCGGAAGCATCCCCATCACCTCCACCTCCTTCGGCGGAAGCGCGGAGACGAGAATCGTCCGAAAGCGGCGAGCCTTCAGCATGAGGGAATAGGCGGTCTGGCCGTTGATCTCGTAGTTCGCGCGGAGTGCCGCCTCGAACGCGGCCGGCTCCCGGAAGCGGAACCAGTTGAAAAAGGTGGCGTTGCCGTAGCCGTCCCGGCACTCGGCGAGGAGCACCATCACCCCCCCGTCCCGCACCGCCCGGCTCCCGTACTCCATCGCCTTGTGCGCCTGGATCAGGTTGATGTCCTTGGGGAAACCGCCGCAGGAGACCACGACAAGGTCCGCCGGCTCATCCAGAGGAAAGGAGAAGCGCTCGGCGTAGTAGCGGCACCCCACCAGGTGCGCCTCGCGCCAGTCGCCGGCAAAGGCGGCGATGATCCGCTTCTCCGGGGAGAGGACCGTATTGAGGATAAAGGCGGGGGAGACCATGGCGCACGCTTCCACCATCGCCTCGTGGACCGGGTTCCCTTCCAGGATGCCGGTCGCGGCCAGGGGGTTCTTGCCGGTCCCTTCCCCCGGATTGAGCACCGAGAAATGGCTCGCCATGCAGCTCTTGCGGCTTGCCACCCCCGGAAGAAGG
>DATJLB010000265.1:0-13002 GCA_035490915.1 Geobacteraceae bacterium | reverse complement strand
CAGTTCGGCTTTCCGCGAAAAGAGGAAATTAAAGAGCATGGCATGGTTGTTCCCTCTTACATGGGAATGGCAACCGGCATAAACATTCAGGCTGTCGGCAACAAGGCTGCGACTACCGGTGATTTCGTCCTCGTGGCGGATGAGGTGAATCCGGTAATTAAGACACTTACCAGCCACGGCATTGCCGTAACGGCCATCCATGGTCACATGCTCCATGAATCTCCCCGGCTCTTCTTCTTGCATTTCTGGGGGTACGACGAACCGGAGAAGCTTGCAAGCGGCCTGAAAGCAGCGTTGGATAAGACCAACTCAAAGAAATGAGATGTAGATGCAGGAAAGACTGGGAGAAAAGGCTATCGGTGTCATCAACTCGCTGCTACTCTGGCGGTGGAAGCTGCCGGAACCGGCGCTTATAGCAGCGGCTGCTATTATCGGCGTTTTTCTGTATAAGGGATGACGAAGAGACTATCAACAGAAGGATTTGGAGTACTTATGAAAAGGATAACGTTTCACCTGAACATTCTCATGGTGGCTGCAATGCTGGCCAGTGGCAGCATGTGTCAAGCCGCAGAGACTACCATGGCAAGCCGGACAACTCAATGGACATTTGATAAGGACCAGACTGGGAAGCTCCCAGCGGGAACAACAGTCTTTGCAGGGAATTGGACTGTTCGAGCGGAAACTGATGCTCCCAGTTCGCCCAACGCGTTATGCCAGACCGGATACGCTGATTATCCGGCACTGACGCTGAGTGACAAGGTGTATAGTGATGTTACCGTTACAACCCAATTCAAGCCTGTATCGGGGAATAGCGACCGGGCCGCTGGAATCATTTTCCGTGTCCAGGACAAGGACAATTACTACATCCTGCGGGCGAACGCTTTGGAAGATAACGTCAACATCTACAAGTACGTTGGCGGATGGCGCAGGGTCATTCAGGAAGGTTCTGCCAAGGTTCTTTCCGGCTCATGGCAGGAATTACGCGTGGAAGTCAGAGGAAACCATATTCGCGGATTCTTGAACGGCAAGCAGGTCGTAGAGGCAACTGACGACACATTCAAGGCCGGGAAGATAGGTTTGTGGACCAAAGCGGATTCCGTCACATGTTTTGATAACGTCCAAGTAAATCCGGCTAAATGAGCATATAGATAACGGAAAAGCCCGCCGAAGCGGGCTTTTCCCATAGTCTCACTCCTCATCGTCGCAGGGGGGCGGAGGGCGATGCCCCGGACCGCATTCCTCCATGGGGGGCCGGAGCTTTTCCGCCCGGGCGCGCTGCTCCGGGGTGAGGACTGCGTTCACCTCGCTGTGCAGCCGGGCGCGGGACACGGCCAGCTCGACCTCCACCTGCGCCCGCTTCAGTGCAGTGGCCCGGACCGCCGCCTCATCGAACCGCGCCGCCCGTTCCGCCTGGCGGAGCTCTTTCCCGTATGCCGCCAGCTTCTCCATGAGTTCGTCGCTCTTCTCCCGTTCGGCCTTGAAGAGCGCCCTGACCTTTGTCTTCTGGGCGTCGCTCAGCCCGAGCGCCTCCGCCATCCGGGCAGGGCCGCGCTCATGGGAAGCCCCCCCTTTTCCGCCGCACCGCTCCTCTTCCGCCATCCCCGGCCCGCGCCCGTCCGCGTCGTGCGCCCAGGCGCCGCCCGCCCCGCCGGCCGTCACTGCAGCCAGCAGGAGGGCCATGATGATCCGTCGTTTCATGATCGTTCTCCTTTCGTCGTTGTCACCGGCCGCCGGCCGGTGGGGTTCACTGCCCCTTCCCCTCCGCCGGAGGAGGAGCGCCGTTGCCGGGAACAGGGACGCCCCCATCGGGCACCGCTACCAGCCGGCCGTCGACCTGCTGACAGATCGCCGTGATGGTATCGCCGCGCGGGGTGGTGATCTCAACCGCGGCCCCTTCGCTCTTCTCCCTGCACGCCTCGATCGCCGCCTGGGGCGGCCCATTCCCTCCCGCATCTTCCTGCGGCCCCACAGATCCCCACGCAGGGACCGAAACTATCCCCGCTGCCGTAAGCAGGGCCACCATCATCGTCGCGCATCGTCCGTTCATGTCCTTTCTCCTTTCGTGCCGGTCATCAGGAACCGGTGGTGATGCATCCATGAATAACAGCCGAATGTGAAGACAATGTGGAAGAAATGAGGAAAGAAGGGGAAGAAAGCGACGACGCCTGTCCCTTCGGCCGCAACATGTGGTAGAGTGAAATGAGGCTCTTGCAAAACTACTGCGGGGCCGGTCTGCGGTGTTGCCGCTCGCTCGGAAGCTCGACGTAGCCCTGCTACGCCTCGCTCCCTCACTCGCTTGCGCCTAGCATCCCGGCCTCCTCGCGACGTTTTGCAAGAGCCTCAGCGAGCACAGAAAATGGAGACCGGAATGAGGGTAGGGATCAGACATCGGCTCTTTCTGGCGATCCTGCTCGCCGCGGTGCTTGCCGTGGCGAGCATGGCCGTCATCATGCAGTGGAGCATCGACCGCGGTTTTCTCCGGTACGTCAACACGGTCGAGAAGTCGACGATAGCGCGGCTGGCCGCCAAGCTGGAGGAGGGCTACGCCAGCGAGGGGAGCTGGGAGTATCTGCGGCGCGAACCGGCACGGTGGCGCCGGCTGGTGGCCGAGTCGCTCCCCGATGAAGGCGGTCCCCCGCCGGGCCCGGAACCGCCCGGACCCCGGCCGGAACGCCCCCCTGGAGGCGCCCCTCCTTCCCGGCCGCTGCCGCCGCATATGGCCCGGCGCTTCGCCCTGCGCGTCTTCCTCCTCGACGCGGAGCGAAGGCCGCTCCTCGCCCCGGCCGAAATCCCCGGCGATGCCGATCTCAGACCGCTGCACCAGCACGACCAGGTTGTGGGCTACCTCGGGCTCCTGCCGCGCCGCGCCCTCTCCGACGAGCCCCAGCTCCGCTTCCTGAAAGAGCAGAAGCTCGCCATGGGGATGGTGGCTGGGATCGTGGTGCTGGTGGCCGCCGGGCTCTCCCTCCCCCTGGCGAACCGCCTGGTCCGGCCGATCCGGGCACTGGCCGCCGCGACCGACCGGCTGGCGGCCGGTGAGTTCGCCACCCGGGTCCCGGAGGGTTCGGGCGACGAACTCGGGCACCTCGCCCGCGACTTCAACGCCCTCGCCCTCACCCTGGAGCGGAACGAGCAGGCCCGGCGCCAGTGGGTGGCGGACATCTCCCACGAGCTCCGCACCCCGCTGGCCATCCTGCGGGGGGAGACCGAGGCACTCCAGGACGGGGTCCGCGAGCCCTCCCCGGACACGATCCGCTCGCTCCACGGCGAGGTGATGCGCCTCTCCCGCCTGGTGGACGACCTCTACCAGCTCTCCCTCGCCGACCTCGGCGCCCTCACCTACCGGAAGACCGAGCTCGACTTGGCGGAGCTCCTGACTGCGGCGCTCGCCCCGTACCGCGCGGAGTTTGCCGCACGGCGCATCACCCTCACCGCCGACATCCCGCACGAGCCGGCGGCCGTCCTGTTCGGCGACCCCGAGCGGCTGCACCAGCTCTTCGCCAATATCTTCGATAACACCCTGAAATACACCGATCCGGAGGGGGAACTGGTTGTCCGCCTGGCATGCCGCGACAGGGAGGCCGTCGTCGATTTTCAGGACTCGGCACCGGGCGTTCCGGAGGACGGGCTCGCGAGGCTGTTCGACCGGCTCTACCGGGCCGAAGCCTCGCGCAGCCGTGAATCGGGCGGGGCCGGCCTCGGCCTGGCGATCTGCAGGAGCATCATCGAGGCGCACGCCGGGACCATCGAGGCGCGGCCGTCGCCGCTGGGGGGGGTGTGGATCAGGGTGGAACTGCAGCTGACGGAGAGATGCCGATGACGGGAAAGATACTGATCGTCGAGGACGAACCGAAACTGGCGGGACTGCTAAGCGATTACCTGCGACAGGCGGGGTTCGAGACGTCTTGCCTCGGAAACGGGGCGGAAGCGGTGCCGCGGGTGCGGGAATGGATGCCCGACCTGATCCTCCTCGACCTGATGCTGCCGGGGCGGGACGGGCTGGAGGTCTGCAAGGAGGTCCGGACCTTCTCCAGCGTGCCGATCATCATGGTCACCGCCCGGGTCGAGGAGATCGACCGGCTGCTCGGGCTGGAGCTCGGGGCCGACGACTACATCTGCAAGCCGTTCAGCCCGCGGGAGGTGGTGGCCCGGGTCAAAGCAGTCCTGCGCCGGACCGGCGGTGGGGCGACGATCGAGGCGGCCGGGCTCGTCCTCGACGAGTCGCGCTATCGCGCTTTACTCGGGGGGCGTGACCTGGAGCTCACCGCCGTAGAGTTCAAGCTCCTCCAGTTCCTCGCCGCCAGCCCGGGGCGCATCTACGGCCGCCAGCAGCTGATGGACCGGATCTACCCCGACCGGCGGATCGTTGCCGACCGCACCATCGACAGCCACATCAAGAAGCTGCGGAAAAAACTGGCGGAAGCCGCCCCCGGCCAGGAGCTGATCCACGCAGTGTACGGGGTCGGCTACAAGTTCGAGGTTACACGATGAAACAGCTGAAACGTAACCCCTCCCGACCTCCCCTTAACTTAAGGGGAGGTGAAATCCTTGCGTTCCCCCTCTTAAGTTAAGAGGGGGACAGGGGGAGTTATGAACTGGTGCTAAAAGGCCTTACCTGCCGATCAGCCGGCCGTACTCCTCGATCGGGATGGCCGTATGCCAGTGGCCGGTCGCCCGGCCGAACAAGCTCCCTCCCCAGAAGATCCCCACCACCAGCAGCGCGAAAAGGAATCCCGGCACCGCCACCCGCCGCCCGGTCAGCTTCATCGCCAGGGTCCCCTCCGACCGGCAGTGGCTGACGCAGCGCCAGCAGCCGATGCACTCCTCCGACATCACCCGCTCCTTCTGCATCACCGGGATGTAGGAGGGGCAGACCTGGGTACAGACCCCGCATGCGACGCAGGTCTTCTTCTCCCGGGTCACTTTCACCGGCGAGAGAAAGGAGACGAGCCCGACGAGGGCACCGTAGGGGCAGAGAAAGCGGCAGAAGGGGTTGCGCACCGGAAGCGCCAGGACGACCTGCACGCCGATCACCGCGAGCGCCAGGGGCGACGGGTGGAGGAAGAAGTCGAGGAGCCGGACGTCGGCCACCTTGTTGTAGTCGGAATAGACGAAGGCGGTGACCGCGTCGGGCGCCATCAGCCAGAAGATCGACCAGAGGAAGAAGGCGAGGAGCAGGTACTTGATTCCGCGCAGCCCGACGTCCAGCCAGCGGGGCGGCCGGACGTTCCGCCGGAACAGGGTGAAGCCGCACTTCCAGAGGAGCTCCGACACCGTCCCCACAGGGCAGATCCAGGAACAGAAGGAGCGCTTGAGGAGGAGCGACACGGCAACCACCGTCAGGAAGATCACGAGCCCCGCCGGGTGGACCGGGTTGATGGCGCCGCTCTGGAACCACTCCCGGAGGCTCACCAGTGCCGAGATCGGAAGGAACCCCTCGATCCCGTCGGGGCGCGCAGCGTACGGGGTGGTGCCGCCGGAGCGGCAGTAGAGAACGAACCGGTAGAACTCCACCCCCAGGTAGAGCTGGAAGAGGAGGAAGCCCCAGGCGACGGCAAGCCGGAGCGGCTGCATGAAGCGGTTGATCATCTCATCTCCTTCCGTTCACCTTTCACTTTTCGGCATCCACCCACGTGCGACATATTCTGTCACGACACCATGATATCCTTTTTCCATAACACAGAGGAGGAGAGTCATGGAACCGATGGTCATTTTCAGTGTCGGCGTGGTCGTCTACTGCGGGTTTCTCACCCTTGCGGACATGCTCCGGGACATGGAGCGGGAGCGGCGCCGCGCGGTCCGCGCCGTCAGGCTCGCGCGGATCAAGGCGTATCACGGGAAGAGCCGCACCGCGGCGACTTTGTCAACCCGGAATCGAGGAGATGCCGGGGGTGCACATTGGCCAGCGCTTTTAAAAGGCTCCGTTTGACGAACGGGATCTCCTTTTCCAGCCCCGCCAGGAGCTCCTTCATCCGTTTGCGCTGCTGGTCGGCGGTCCCGCAGACCGGGCAGCAGCAGCAGACCACCGGGAAGCGGTTCGCGCGGGAAAACCGGATGATGTCCCGCTCCTCCACATAGACGAGCGGCCTGATCACGGTGGTCACCCCGTTGTCGGCAAGCATCGAGGGAGCCATCGCCTTCAGCGACCCGACGAAGAACTGGTTCAAGAGCAGCGTCTCGATGAAGTCGTCCAGGTGGTGCCCGAGCGCCAGCTTGTTGCAGCCGAGCCGCTGCGCCAGAGTGTAGAGCACCCCTCTTTTCAGCCGGGCACAGATGGAGCAGTAGGAGGAGCCGGGGCGGCGCTTCGCCTTTATGATGTCGAAGTGGTCGGTCGGCTCCATGTGGTGGGCGAAGCCGTGCTCCCGCAGGTGCTCGGCGATGATGTCCGCCCGGTAGCCGGGGTACCCCGAGTCGATATTGATCGCCATCAGCTCGTACTTCACCGGCGCCCGCCGCCGGAGCTCCTCCAGGATGTGGAGGAGAGAGTAGGAATCCTTCCCCCCCGAGACCGCGACCCCGATCCGGTCCCCTTCCTGTATCAGGTTGTAATCCGCGATGGCGCGGCCGACCGCGCTCTTGATCTTCTTGTACAGCCTGTCTTCGATTAGTGCCACAACAACTCCGTAAAAAAGAAACGTGAACGGTGAAAAAGTCCGGGCGCATCTCGCGCCCGAAGTCCAGAGTAAAGGAAATAGGAAAGGGAAGTCAAGGAGAAGGTGCCGGCGTCGGAGAAGCTTTTTCTTGACAGCCAAGGGGACAGGGGATATGTTTTGTTAACACTCTCTTAGGAAGTGCGTCATGGGTTGATGCCTGCACATACAGCCGCCGCGGACGGGTCTTTGCCGTCGGGCGGCTGTTTGCGTTTTGGGGATCACCCGTGACAGAGGAATGGGAAGGGAATTCAAGCGCGAAGAGGAAAGGTAATTAAGTAAGGTGTCCCCTGAATTCCCTTGGGAGGTTGCAGCATCCTGTTCACGTTTCTTGGCCCCCTTTCATCTCAGGTTAGAGAAAAGCAAAAGGTGTAAGCTGAATGCACATGGATAATCACAACAAGAAGCCTTTCGATAGTAAGATAGCAACTCTTCCTATATTTGCCGTGTATATGCTTGTGGTTACAGGAATTGTTATTGTCAGTGTTGTTTGGAGTACTGCACTGCCAAAATCAGATTTTGCTCAGGATTATCTTGCTGCCTGCGCTGTGCGAGACAGCTTAGATCCAAACCTGTCGACCACCAAGCTTGCACAAATATACGGAGTCCCTGAAGTAACAATAACTTCCCTACAAATGACCCATCCACCTTTAGTGACCGTGGTCGCCATGCCATTTACTTCTCTTTCATGGAAAACTGCTCATGTGGCATGGGAGATCTTTCTCGGCATCGCTGTAGGCATACTTTTGCTGATAGGTCGGAACTGCCTGCTCGACACGATCTTCCTGTCGCCAGTCTGGTGCTTCGGATTGGCTTATGGCAATATTGACGGAATTGTAATTTGCCTTATTATTTTGGCCCTATCATCTCAGGCGCCTCGCACGAAAGCCGGTATTATGCTTGGTCTGGCTGCTGCTCTTAAGGTTTACCCGGTTTTTTTGATCCTTGGTTGGGGGGTAACGCGCAAGTATCAACAATTTCTTACGGCTGTATGTACGGGGGGAATAGTAACGGTTGCTGCGACCATGCTGCTTGGCAGTGATAGCTTGCTAGGGTGGCTTCGTTATATACCTCGCAATGGGAACTATTTTGCCGTAAGTGCTTTCAATATTTCCTTCTCCAAGGCAACTATAGGTCTAGGTCTAAACAATTCGATCCTGCTGATTTTGGGCCTTGGAATAGTTTTATTGCAGGTTAAAAAAGATAGCATAGAACCTCTCCTTGCAGGAATGCTGCTCATAGCTCCAACGAGTTGGTTACAACAATTAGCGATACTGAGCAACAGGCTTCAAGTTAAAGAATTAATAGGATGCTGCGTCTGCAGCTTATTAATCATTTCTACGCAGATATTTCACATCTCGGACGCAGATTTTGTAGGCCGTTGGGCCAGTTCCATTTTGACGTGTCTTGTGCTGATTATCTACTTGCGTCTATTCAGAACCCAAAAGATAAGCTTGGGACCAGTCTTGAAAAGTAAGAAGTTTGCGCAAATGGAATGAGAAGTTAGATACAAGACCTATGCAATCTGCGCTCCCCCTCGCAAATTCCCCCCCACACGGTATAATTTTTCTCACAGAGCCGGTCATCACACGTCACGCGAGGCGGCCATGAAGATCTACGACATCACCGTTCCCATCTCACCCACCCTTCCCGTCTTCCCGGGCGACCCCCCGGTGCGGATCGAGCCGGTCTCCCGGATCACCCTGGGAGACCCGGCCAACGTCTCGCACCTCAGCATGTCGAGCCATTGCGGCAGCCATCTCGACGTCTCCCGCCACTATAGCGACCACGGCGTCTCCGTCGACCACATCCCCCTCACGCTCCTGGTCGGAAAGGCGCTGGTGGCGGACCTGCGCGGCGTGACGGAGATCGGGGCGAAGGCGCTCTCCCGCCTTCCGCTGGCCAGGGTGGAGCGGCTGCTGCTCAGGACCGACAACTCGCTTCTCTGGGACCGGGAGGGGTTCTATGAGGCGTACGCCCACCTGACCGAGGACGGGGCGGCGTTCCTCGTGGAGAAAAAGGTCCGGCTGGTGGGGATCGACTATCTCTCGGTCGAGCGGTTCGACGGAAACGGCGAAGTCCACCGGCTCCTGCTCGGCCACGGGACGGTCGTCCTGGAAGGATTGAACCTGGACGGCATCGAGGCAGGGGAGTACGAGCTGATCTGCCTCCCCCTGAAAATAAAGGGGGGAGACGGCGCACCCGTCAGGGCAATCCTCCGCCACCGGGAAGCGCCCAGGGAAGGAGCCGAATTCGACCCGCACACGAGCAAATGGCCGCTGGCCTGACCGATGTCATGGCAAAGACCGAGGGGAAAAGAGCGCGGCAGGACCGGGAGCTTCTGGAGCGGCTCGTCAAGGAGCGGACCGAAGAGCTGGAGCGGGCCAATGAACGCCTGTTCCTGGCAAATCAGGTCAAGGAGGAGTTCCTTGCCCACATATCACAGGAGCTTCGCCGCCCCCTCAACCACATCATCGATCTGGCGGCCCTCATGCAGGAAGGAGGCATGGGGCAGGTAACCGCGGAGCAGGAGCTGGGGCTCGATTCCATCATCGAGAGCGGCAGCCGGCTCCGTTCCATCGTCGACCGGATCCTGGAACTCTGCAGCGTCGACATCGGCATGTCCCGCTTCCTGCCGGAGCGGTTCCCGGTAGGTGAAGCCCTGAGTAACAGCCTGGAACGAATGGGTGAACTCTCGGGAAGTGCCGACGTCACCATCTTTCCCGTATTCGAAGAGGACCTCGGGTTCATCGTCGCCGATGAGTCGAAGTTCTCGTTCATCCTCGAAGAACTCCTGACCAATGCCCTGAAATTCTCCCCCCACGGCTCCCGGATCACGGTTTCGGCACGGCGAATCAGGGGGACCGGCCCCCGGAAACGGGAATTCCTCGAGATCCAAGTGGCGGACCAGGGACTGGGCATCCGGAAGGAAGACCTGGAACGAGTGTTCATGGGCTTCGAGATGGCCGAGCCCTTTTTGCTCGAGAGCGGCAGCCTCGGCCTGGGGCTCGCCCTCGTGAAGCGATTCGTGGAGCTCCACAGCGGCAGGATCTGGGTTGACAGCAGCCCCGGGGAGGGGAGCACCTTCACCTTCATCTTCCCGAAAGAGGGATCGGTGCCGGGCGAAGGGGCCACCCCGAGGATTATGGTCGCCAGCAGCGACCCGGCCACTCTCCAGATGCTCGTCCACTGCCTGAAGGAAGAAGGGTATGAGATCACGACAGCCGCCAGTGGCCTGGAAGCCCTCACCGGCGGCATTTCCCAGCCGCCGGACCTCTTTCTGCTCGACCTTCCCCTTCCGGGAATGAACGGCTACGACGTCTGCCTCCGCCTCAAGTCCCACGCCAGCGCCAAATTCGTGCCGGTGCTCCTCATCGTTCCCTCCGCCAGAGGCACCGAACAGGTGAAAAGCGCCCAGGCAGGGGCGGACGGCTTTTTCGTCAAGCCTCCGAACATCAGGGAGCTCCTCTCGAAAATCAGGCTGTTGATCGCCCAGAAGCTCAACTACGAATTCCTGAAAAAGAGCTATGATATCGCCGTTTCCCAGGCCCACACCGATCCTCTCACCGGGCTCTCCAACCTGCGCCAGCTCTGGAAGGTCCTTGACCGTGAACTTGAACGGGCACGCCGTTACAGCCGCTCCTGCTCGCTTGCCATGATCGACATCGATTTTTTCAAGCGATTCAACGACCGGCACGGCCATCTGCAGGGGGACGAGGTCCTGAAGCAGGCGGCCGGGATCTTCCAAGAGCATATCCGCAAGTCGGACATCGTCGCCCGCTACGGAGGGGAGGAATTTGCCGTGATCATGCCGGAAACCGGAAAGGAGCTCGCCCTGCCGGTTGGGGAAAAGCTCAGGAAGGCCTTTACGAAGCATCGTTTCCGCCTTCCGGAAACGGGCGCCGTGGAGCACCTTTCCATCAGCATCGGCATCGCCACCTTTCCCCGGGACGGGACCGACTCCCGCGAGCTGGTGGACATGGCGGACAAGGCGCTGTACCGCGCAAAAGAAGGGGGAAGAAACCGGGTAGTTGCCTGGGACGATACCGCATGAGCGGCTGGCTCGGCGGCAGCGCCCGGAAAGGTGACGGCGACCCGAGCCGTGGTATACTTAATAACGAGTGAAACCGACAGCGAAAGGAGATGGCACCATGCCGAAAGGTCCGAAAAAGATCGGTTTTGAAGAGATGGGAAAGAAGGCCGAGCGGAGCACCGACGTCTACCTGCCGAAGGGAGGGACGAAGGCCGCGGCTCTCTGTTCGAAATGCGGTGCATTCTACTGGAACAAGCGCTGGTCCTCATCACCGGCCGAGCTGGACAAGGCCCGGGCGGAAGCCGGGACCGTCACTACGGTATGCCCGGCCTGTCAGCGGATGCACGACGATAATCCGGCGGGGGTCCTCTCCCTCTCCGGCACATACCTGCTCCAGCATGAAAACGAGATCCTCAACATGATCAAGAATGTCGAGGCGG
Source organism: Geobacteraceae bacterium (assembly GCA_035490915.1). Lineage (GTDB taxonomy): Bacteria > Desulfobacterota > Desulfuromonadia > Geobacterales > Geobacteraceae > JAMPXD01. Next base: position 1,879 of record DATJLB010000265.1, on the reverse strand, counting down.
ACGCGAGGGCCAAGAACCCGCTGGCCAGGATCATGGAAATAAACCAGGATAGCGGGCTCCTCACCATCTCCACGACCGACGCCAAACTCGCCCAGAAACTCGGCAAGGAGGTGCGCCGGGCCCACAAGGGGGATCTCCAGTTCCTCTGGACGCAGGCGGACAGCTTCGTCCGGGTGAGCTGGACGCGGTAAGAACCCGTTCAAGGTTCAAGGTTCAAGGTTCTTTTTTAACTTTGAACTCGGAACTTTGAACCTTGAACAGTGTTTAAGCAGCGCTGCCGGAAGGGGCAGTCGCTGCCGTCGCACCCCTCCATGAGGCCGAACTCCTCCTCGGCGCTCCGTCGCCGTATGGCATCCATGATCCGCACGAGGTCCCGCTCGAAGGCCGGGACGTCACACGTGACGACTTCTTCCCCCCCGCCCTTGATGAACAGGAGCTTCCCGCCGATCCGCTTCTCCCGCCACCGCCGCGCCAGGGCGAGCATGTAGGTCCGTAACTGGAACCGGTACCCCTCCAGCTCCGCATCCGCTTTATTCACGTACTTGTAATCGTAGACCGTGACGCTCTCGTCATCCACCGCCACGAGGTCCATCGCCCCCTTGACGTAATAGGCCGCCTCGCCCGAAAGCCGCAGGGTGAAGGGGCATTCCCGCATGGTCCGCACGCCTCCGAGTCCCCGTCCGAGGGGAGAGCCGGCAAAGCCAAGGACGTTGTCGATCACCTCGGCGACCCCCGTCTCTCCCGGATCGGGGGCGTGCGCCCCGGCGACGCGCCGGCAGGCGGCGCGCTGCGTCGCGATGTCGGCGGAAAAGTCGAGCCTTTCCAGAAGGAGGTGGGCCAGATCCCCCTTTTCGAGGGGGGTCATCCCGGTGCCGCTCTTCCGGCCGCGACCGCCCCTGCGGCCGAAGATCTCGGCGAACAGCCCTTCGTCAAGCCCCATGACCGCCTTGTAGAAGTATTTCCGCGGGCACTTCGCATAGTCCTCCAGGGTCGTTGGGGAAAAGACCATCGTCGACGGCAGGGGGGGGACGAAACCGACGGCGCGCCGCACCCCTTCCGCGACCGCCTCGGCGTCATAGGCGGCCGGTACCGCCCGCGGAACGATGGCCTCGGCAACCGGCGTCATCATGCCGTCCGAATCCTGACACTCCCCGGTCATGTCCCTGGTCACCCTCACCAGCGAGCCCCCTTCTCCTGCAAGAAAGGCATCCAGCCACTCCCGCCAGGGGCCGCTCTTCCCTTTCCCCTTCTCCCCGGAGAAGATCAGGTAGTCGCGGGCGCGGGTCGCCGCCACATAGAGCAGGCGCTTCAGCTCGGCCCCTTCCTTGCGGCTTCTCAGCTCGGAGATGGCACGGCTGGCAAGGGTCGGCTCCCAGGCACCCCCAGGAAGGGCGAGCTTCAGCCCGACACCGAAGGGGTCATCGTACTGCACCGGCGCATGGTCGTGCGGCTGCCCCGCCCCGAGTTCGGGGAGGAAAACCACGGGAAACTCCAGCCCCTTGCTCTGGTGGACCGTCATCAGCCGCACCACGTCCTCCCCCTCGGCGGAGATCGCCGCCTCCGCCTCGGTCGGCTCGGTCTCCACCAGCTCGGCGAGGTAATTGACGAACGAGCGGAGCCCCCCCTCCGCGGCTCCGCTGAAGGAGCGGGAAAACTCGATCAGCTTGCGCAGGTTGGCGACCTTCTGCTCCCCCTGGAAGGTAGTGAGAAGAGTCGAGGCGAAGTCGGTGCCGGTGAGGATCTCCTCCATCAGCTCGGCCAGGGTGAGGCGGTCGCGCAGCGGGCGCAGGCGCTCCATGAGGCAGGCAAGAGAGGCGAGCCGCTCCCGGTCGGCAGGGTCGATCCGGTCTAAAACCGGTGACCGGTGACCGGTGACCGG
>DATJLB010000264.1:0-5698 GCA_035490915.1 Geobacteraceae bacterium | reverse complement strand
GGGGTAGGCCGACGGTCTTGATGCCGGTGCGGTCGGCGCCGTCTATTCCGAGCTTCCGGGCGGTGCGTTCCACGTAGAGGAGGCTTGCGGGGATCCCGGCAAGCTCGGCGGTGACGACGTCCACCGCAACGGCGTTCGTCCCGGCCAGCAGGAGCCCCACATCGACCGGGTCGCCACTCCCCGGCCCGTTTCCTTCCATGGCGGTGACCGCGTCGACGATGGTGAGATCGGGCTTGCGCAGGAGGTAGATCTCCAGGAGCATTCGGGCGAACTGCTCCCGGTCAGCCCCCGCCTTCAGGTGCCAGGCCGCCTTTGCGTGCCCGACGACCGCTCCGAACAGGTTCTTCACGGCGCAGGTCATGGTCATCATCTCGTGGGTCTTCAGCTTCGGGAGGTTGATGATCCGGTCCGCCTCCAGGTAGGGGCGGGCGAGTTCCAGTCGCCTGAACAGCCCTGTCCCGGCAACTTCCACAGCGTCCGAGAATTCGGCGAGCGCCGCGCCGGTCTCCTCGCAGACCTGGAGGAGCCCCGTCCGCGCGGCCACCTTGCGGAAGTCGCCGATGCCGGGGGAATCCCCCACGAGCGGGATACCTCCGGCCCTCTTGACGAGATCGATCGCTGCGCGCAGCACCGCCGGGTGGGTGGTGACCGCCTTCTCGGGATCCTTTGCCGACAGCATGTTCGGCTTGAGGAGAACCCGTTCGCCGGGAGTGACGAATGCATCCATTCCGCCGAGCGGCTCCAGAAGCCGGATGAGCGCACTCTTTACCCTTTCCGGTTCATAGTTCGGGCATCGTTCGATGCTGACGGTGTGCATGACCGAATAGTAGGTCCGGCGACGATGAATGTCAAAGGGTTTTGGAAAAAAGGGTGATCACCTCGCGTTCCGTTCGTCGATGACGATCTTGAACATTGCCGCTGCGGGAACGGCAAAGAGGAGACCGAGGAAGCCGAACAGGGTCCCTCCCGTGAGGAAGGCGAAGAGGACGACGATTGGTGGGATGGTTACGGCGTTGCCGAGAACGATGGGGCCGAGCACCTGATCGATGAAGAAGCGGAGGGCGAGATAGAAGACGATGACTCTGACGGTGAACATTATGTCGCCGTGGGTCAAGGCGGCTACGCTGGTCAGCACTCCGGAAGTGATCGGCCCGAAGAGAGGGACAAGCTCCAGAAGGCCGATGGTCAGGGCAAACACGGCGGCATTGGGGATGTGGAACACGAAGCCGAAGACGAGCCAGACGACCAGCGCCGCAAAGACGACGACAATCGCAAGGCCGCAGAGGTAGCGGCCAAGGAGGGAATCGAGAGACTCGACGAGGTGCTGGACGCGGTCTCGGCTTTGCGCGGGGATGAGGCGGAACGCCCCACTCATCAACCCTTTCCCCCCTACGAGTAAGTAGAAGAGTGCGACGAAGGTGAGGACGGTGTTCATGATGACGTTGACGAACGACCACCCTGCCTGCACCACTCCGAGCGGGGTCGTCGGGAAAACCAGGATCCGGTCGATCATCTGCTGCGCCACGACCCGTGCGTCGAAGGTCTGGCCGAGGATCGTGACCTGTCGGGCGCCGAAAAGGCTGGTGACGAAGTGCGTGACCTGTTCGGGGGCATTCTCGGCCAGGGACCGGAAATCCCGTGCCAGCACTGGCCCGTCGTGCGCGACTACGGCGATGAACGGGGTGGCCAGGAACAGGAACAGGACCAAGACGGCGAGGATGCGGGGGAGGCGAAGCCGCAGCTGCAGCATGTTCACTAGTGGGGTGAAGACGTATGCCAGCACGAAGGCCACGCCAAAGGGGATCAGGACGTACCGCAGCAGGTGGACGACAAACCCCGCGCCCAGGAGCGCGAGGTAAAATTCCCATGCGAGCGGCTCCCTCTTTTCGCGTTCCATCAGTAACCTCCCGGTCCAGCCCCTTGGTGCGACGGACGCTCCCGGCAATCAAATTCTAGCACGCCGTGCGGCCGGAGCAAACGTGCCGTCGAAAATTCTTCGAGGTTGAAATTTCTCTTTCCATCGGCTATGGTGCCACCATGCACGGCGACATCGACGCATTCACCCGCTACCTTGCTACCGAGCGGAACGTCTCCCCCCACACTCTGGATGCCTATGCCTCGGACCTCGCGCACTTCGCGGAGTTCGTCCGCCGGGAGCGGGGGGAGGAGGCCGGGGTGGAGACGGTCGACCACATCCTGATCAGGCGCTGGCTGGCGCTCCTTCACAAGAACCACCGGAAGAGCTCCATCGGCCGGAAGCTTGCAGCGATCCGCGCCTTCTTCAAGTACCTGGTGCGGCAGAGGCGGGTGGCGAAGAACCCGGCTGAGCTGGTGGCGACCCCGAAGAAGGAGAAGCGGCTCCCCTTCCACCTGAACATCGACGAGGTGACCGCCCTGGTGGAGGCCCCCGCGGAAGGTGATATCCTCGGTCTGCGCGACCGGGCGATCCTGGAGACCCTTTACTCCTGCGGGCTTCGCGTCTCCGAGCTGACGGGTCTCGACGTAGGGAAGGTCGACCTGGAGGAGGGACTCGTGCGGGTCCTCGGCAAGGGGGGCAAGGAACGGGTGGTGCCGGTCGGAAGCCATGCCCGGCAAGCGATTGCCGCCTACCTCGCGGCGCGCTGCCACCCTTCCCTCGATGCCCCCCTCATTGTGAACGCCCGCGGCGGGCGGCTCACCAGCCGAAGCGTGGCGCGCGTCGTCGACAAGCACATCCTGCGGCTCGCCACCATCAAGAAGATCTCCCCCCACACCCTGCGCCACACCTTTGCCACCCACATGCTGGAGAGCGGCGCCGACCTGCGCGCCATCCAGGAACTTTTGGGGCACGCTTCCCTCTCCACCACCCAGAAGTATACGCACGTGTCGATAGACCGGCTGATGGAGGTGTACGACAAAGCCCACCCCAAAGCTAAATAAGGAACGCCGCTTTTGCGCCCTGGCTGCGTAAGTCTTCGTGTTCGCTTGTGCGGCGTACTTCCAGTACGCCTCCGCGCTCTCCCTCGACAGCCTTGCCAGGACACAAAATCGGCGTTCCTGTGAGGTTGCTCCAATAACTTCTACTTTCGCAGCACGACGCACGGCAAAACGCTTGCATTTTTAACCCGTTGATGTAAAACTAGCGCAATTTTTCCGCTGGAGGATGCGTATGAAGAGATGGCTGCTGCTTGCCGTTGCCTGTTGTCTCGCTGTTGCCTGTACCAAGAAGGAGTCGAACGTGATCAAGATCGGCGCGGCCGGGCAGCTGACGGGGGCCGAGGCGGTGTTCGGCGCCGACATGCTGAACGGTGTCAAGCTGGCGGTGGAAGAGTGGAATGCCAAGGGAGGCGTGCTCGGGAAGAAGATCGAGCTGGCGTCGGGCGACGACCAGGCCGAGCCGCGCCAGGCGGTTGCCGTGGCCAACAAGTTCGTCACCGAAGGGGTGGTCGGGGTGGTCGGTCACTTCAACAGCAGCTGCTCCATCCCGGCTTCGGATGTCTACCATAGGGCTGGGATTCCCCAGATCTCCCACGCCTCCACCAACCCGAAGCTGACCGACCAAGGGTTCGCCAACGTCTTCCGGGTCTGCGGGCGCGACGACCAACAGGGGAAGGCGGCCGCAGTATTCGCCCTGGACAGGCTTAAGGTGAAGCGGGTGGCGATCGTCCACGACAAGACGACCTACGGGCAGGGGTTTGCCGAGGAATTCCGGAAGGGGATCGGCGACAAGGCCCAGGTGGTCGTCTTCGAGGGGATCACGAAGGGGGAGAAGGACTACACCCCGGTCGTCACCAAGATCAAGGCGGCCAACCCCGATGTCATCTTCTTCGGTGGCATCTACACCGAAGGGGGGCTCCTCGTCAAGCAGTACAAGGCTGTTGGCGGGACCGCTCCCTTCATCGGCGGCGACGGAATCATGAGTGAGGAATTCATCAAGATCGGCGGTCCGGCCACCGACGGCACCTACGCGACCTTCGGCCCCGACACCAAGGAGATCCCCTCCGCCAAGGGGTTCAACGAGAGCTACCGGAAGAAGTACGGCGAGCCGGGGGTCTACTCCATCTACGCCTACGACGCCGCCAACATCCTCCTGACCGCCATCCAGAAGGCGGGCACCACCGACGGCGCGAAGGTGGTCGATGCGATCCGCGGGATCGACTACAACGGGGCGCTCGGCCACATCCGGTTCAACGAGAAGGGGGACGTGAAGGAGTCTCCTTACGTGGTCTGGAAGGTGGAGGGAGGAAAGTTCAAGCAGGTTAAGTAGACCACCGTCGAAAGAGAGTACGGAAAGGCCCGCGTTTGCGGGCCTTTGTCGTTTCGGAAGGATATACCTCCGGTCGGGAGCAACTCATTGTTCAGGGGCTTGGCAGAACATGGTTGACATTTCATAATTTCCATTTTACTGTAATTAACATATAGATGTAAATTACTGCTATATGGCTCAAGGACACCCGGGAGGTGCTCGATGATGTCGGCTGTATTGTGGTCCATCACTGTGCTGGCGCTGCTGGTTTCATGGTGGCGGAACCCGGAGCGGACCGGAAAGGCGCTGCAGGTCAGTGGCCGCTCGCTGAAGGGGCTGGCGCCCGGCCTGCTAGGAATGGTTGCGCTGGTCGGGCTCGCGCTCGCGCTGGTCCCCCCGGAAATGCTGGCCAGACTGTTCACCTTTAAGGGTGTGACGGGCTTTGCAGTTATCTCGCTGGTCGGGGCGCTCGTCACCATGCCTGCCCCGATCGCCTTTCCCCTGGCCGGCTCACTGCTCAGAGTGGGTGCCGCCCCAGCCGCCCTGGCCGCGTTCATTACCACGCTGACGATGGTCGGCATCGTCACGGCCCCGATAGAAATTTCCTATTTCGGCAGACGATTTACGTTTATCCGCCAGGCCCTGAGCTTTGTTGCGGCAATCGTCATCGGCCTGCTCATGGGGGTGTTCCTGTGATGACGAAGCTGCTGAAAAGATACCGGCTGTTTCTCTCCATGGTGGCCGTCAATCTGCTGCTGGCCCTGTGGAACCCCTCTCTGGCAGCACTTTCGGGGGCGAAATCGATGAGTTTCCTGGTGGAGGTGCTGCTGATCGTTCCGCCGGTGATGGTGCTCATGGGACTGCTGGATGCATGGGTACCCCGGCAGATAGTGGAGGCGCATCTGGGGAAGGACGCCGGGGTGCGCGGCGCGGGCGTTGCCATCCTACTCGGGACCGCGGCTGCCGGGCCGCTGTATGCGGCTTTTCCGATAGCTCTCTCGTTGCAGAAAAAGGGGGCGCGGCTGGCAAATGTGGTAATCTTCCTCGGAACCTGGGCTACCATCAAGATCCCCATGATCATCATGGAAAGCAGCTTCATCGGGCTGCGTTTCGCACTGTTGCGGCTGGCGTTCACCGTCCCCTGCGTGTTGGCCGCCGGTTACCTGATGGAGATGATGATTCCTGCGGACACGATCCCCGAAATGACTACAGAGCAGGGTTGAGAAAGGGATACCTATGGCACCGAAGAGAAAACAGCAGTACCGGCATCTCCCCGCGTTCATCCTGCTCGCGCTGGCGGAGGGACCGATCCACGGCGGTGCGATCCATACCGTGCTTACGGAGCGTATGGCGCTTTACAAACCGGATACCGGCGCAATCTACCGGACCCTTCAGCAGCTTGAACTGGACGGCGAGGTCGTTTCGGAATGGGATACCGGCAAGAGCGGGCCGGCGAGGAAGGTCTACCGCCTA
>DATJLB010000263.1:0-4153 GCA_035490915.1 Geobacteraceae bacterium | reverse complement strand
AGAAGGCACTTGAGGCTGCCGGCAGGTGCGGTATAGACTGTCGGGTGCTGGAGCGGGAGGAGATGGAGCGGGAGGGGATGGCGGCACTTCTGGCGGTGGCCAGGGGGTCGAGCCAGCCACCCCGGTTCATCATTCTGGAATACAGGGGAGGAGGGAAGAACGCGCGGCCGACTGTCCTGGTGGGGAAGGGGATCACCTTCGATTCGGGAGGAATCTCCCTGAAGCCCCGCGAGGGGATGGAGAAGATGAAGAACGACATGGCGGGGGGGGCTGCGGTCCTGGGGGCGGTGACGGCGGCGGCCCGGCTCCGGCTCCCGGTAAACCTCGTCGGCCTGGTGCCGGCCGCCGAGAACCTGCCGGGGGGGCGGGCATACAAGCCGGGCGACCTGGTGAGATCCATGTCGGGGAAGACCATCGAGATCGTCAACACCGATGCCGAGGGGAGGATGATCCTGTGTGACGCCCTCCACTACGCGCAGCGCTACCGCCCCGCGGCCCTGATCGACGTGGCGACCCTCACCGGCGCCTGCGTCGTGGCGCTCGGCGGCTTTGCCAGCGGTCTCATGGGGAACGACCAGGGGCTCGTCCGCGCACTGAAGCAGGCGGGGGAAGCGAGCGGCGAACGGCTCTGGGAGCTGCCGGTCTGGGACGAGTACGGCGAGCTGATGCGGAGCGACATCGCCGACCTGAAGAACGCCGGCGGCCCCACTGCCGGGACGATCTCGGCGGGGTGGTTCCTGAAGCAGTTTGCCGGGAAGGCGAAATGGGCGCACCTGGACATCGCCGGGACCGCCTGGGAGGAGAAGGGGCGTCCCTACCTGCCGAAAGGGGCGACGGGGGTCGGGGTGCGGCTCCTGGTGGAGTACCTGCGGGACGTCGCGGAGAGGAGATAAAAAAAGGGGATGCACCATGCGGCGCATCCCCTTTTCGTTCCAGCTTGGCAGTGATTACTTCGCCACGGTCTCGGCCAGCTTCAGGGCGATGTCCTTGTAGGGGTTGGCGAAGAGGATGATCAGACAGACAACCAGGGCGTAGATCGCGAGGGACTCGATCATGGCGAGACCGATCATCATGGTGGTGAGGATCTTGCCGGAAGCGCCGGGATTGCGGGAAACCCCCTCAACCGCGCTCTTGACCGCGAGACCCTGACCGATACCGGTGCCGAGGGTGCCGAGAGCCATGCCGATACCGGCTGCCAGTACGCACATCGTGAAAAAGCTCATGTTCCTACTCCTTTCTGTGTGTGATTTCCTAAATAGTATAGGAAGTGTTGTTAACCAATATTTACAAGAGGCGCGGCATTTTTCGTCCTGGCAAGGCTGTCGAGGGTGAGCGCGGAGGCGTGGCAGCGCCACGTCGCACAAGCGAGCCCGAAGACTTACGCAGCCAGGGCGGACAATTCGCCTCGCGAATTGGACAGCGAAGGCTGCCCGAAGGGCGAGGACGTAGTCCGAGTCAAAAGGACCGCCTCCTAGTGTGCTTCTTCCATCGCCCCCTGGATGTAGATCATCGCCAGCAGCATGAAGACGAAGGCCTGGATGAAGGAAACCAGTATCCCCAGCAGCATCATGGGGAGGGGGACCAGGAACGGGACGAGGCCGAAGAAGATCAACAGCACCAGCTCGTGGCCGTTCATGTTACCGAACAGACGGAGGGTGAGGGAGATCACCCGGGAGAAGTGGCCGATCAGCTCGATGAAGAACATCATCGGCGCGAGCCAGATGATCGGCCCCATGAAGTGCTTGACGTACTTGAAGCCGTGTTCCTTGATCCCGACCACGTGGGTGGCTATGAAGACGACCACCGCACAGGCCGCCGTGGTGTTGATGTTGGCGGTCGGCGTGTAGAAGCCGGGAATCATGCCGATCAGGTTTGAGACGAGGATGAACAGCGCCAGGGTGGCGATCAGCGGGAAGAAGGGTCTACCGTGCTCCCCCATGGTTTCCACGATATTGTTCTCGATGCCGCCGACGATCACCTCCATGAGGTTCTGGAGGCCGGTGGGGACCGCTTTCATCCCCTTGGTGGCGAGGACCGAAAGGAGCAGCAGCAGGGCCATGATCAGCCAGGTGTAGGCGATGGCGTCGGCGCCCGCCTCGGAAACGTGGAAGGGCTCCAGAAGGTGCCGGAAAAACTGCAGGAACAGAAATGGATGGACCATGGAACTAATCTCCTTTTGCGGACATCATATAGAAAGACAGGGCCATAATGTTGAGAACCAGGACCGACAGGCCGAGCAGCAGCCCGAAAACATCGGCCCGGCAGGTGACGATCAGCACGAAAACCACAGCTGCCAGGACCGCCAGACGGACGACATAGCGAAAGAGCGCGAACCGTGGCGCCTGCTCCGGTGTGAGCCGGAATGCCCGGACGAGGATGCTCCGGAGCCAGTAAAAATTGGCAATCGCAAGCACCCCGCCTGCCAGGACGCTGAGCGCGAACCGCACGGAGCCGAACAGAAACCCGACTACGGCGAGCAGCACGAGGAGTGCCAGGCTGCCGGCGGTCAGGACGGTAAAGATGTTATTCTCGTTTATCTTTACCGTTGTCATCCTTCTTTATTTCTCGGCCGGCGATGATGTAGATGTTCCGGAAGCCGGCGGCAATCCCGAAAAAGAGAAAAATAAAAAAGAACCAGGGGGCCGTCCCGAACCATGTGTCGAGCTTCCAGCCGATGTAGACCCCGAGGGCGATCGCGACGGCAACGGAGATCCCCATGGAGGAAATCATCCCGAGGGACTTGATCAGGCGTTTTTTGTCCTCGTCCATCGGTCCGCCTTGTCACCCTTCCGTTGCCGGACGGAAAAACTCTGGCTTAATACCACAGGAACAGCCGTCTGTCAACCTCTATTATGTAGAGGCTAGTCCGTCCTGTCGGCGAGATTGCTCTCCCCTCTGCAGATCCTTAGAGCGCCTTGAAGGCCGACCGTGCCGCGGCGATCGTCCGGTCCAGGTCGGCGTCGGTGTGGGCGGCGGAGACGAAGGCGGTTTCGAACTGGGACGGCGCAAGGTAGATCCCCTCCTCCAGCATGGCGAGGAAATACCGGGCAAAGGCTTTGGTGTCGCAGGCGGCGGCACTGTCCCAGTCGTGCACCTCCCCCTTCGTGAAAAAGGTGCAAATCATGCTTCCCACCCGGGTGGAGTAAACCGGATAGCCGGCGTCCTTGGCGGCCCGGGCGATGCCGGTTGCCAGGTAAGCGCTCTTCTCGTCGAGCTTTTTGTAGAAGCCGTCCGCCTGGAGGAGCTTCAGGGTTTCGATGCCGGCGGTCATGGCGAGCGGGTTGCCGGACAGGGTGCCGGCCTGATAGACGCCGCCGGCAGGGGAGAGGTTCTGCATGATCTCACGCTTGCCGCCGAAGGCGCCGACCGGCAGCCCCCCGCCGATGATCTTGCCGAGGGTGGTCATGTCGGGGGTGACACCGTACAACTCCTGGGCTCCGCCATAAGCAACCCGGAAGCCGGACATCACCTCGTCGAAGATCAGGACAATCCCCTCGTCGCTGCAGATGGTGCGGAGCCCTTCGAGAAAGCCTTCCCGCGGAGGGACGGTCCCCATGTTGCCGGCGATCGGCTCGACGATGATGCAGGCGATTTCTCCCTTGTTCTCAGCCACCAGGGTCTTGACCGACTCGAGGCTGTTATAGGTGGCGGTCAGGGTGTGCTTGGCGAAATCCTTCGGGACGCCGGGTGAATCGGGAACGCCGAAGGTGGCGGCGCCTGAGCCCGCCTTGACCAGCAGCGAGTCGGCGTGACCGTGGTAGCAGCCGGAAAACTTGAGGATCTTGTCCCGGCCGGTATAGCCGCGGGCGAGCCGGATGGCGCTCATGGTAGCCTCTGTGCCTGAGCTGACCATCCGCACCATCTCGATGGAGGGGACCGCCTTGACCACCATCTCGGCCAGGGTTATCTCCAGTTCGGTCGGGGCGCCGAAGCTTGCACCGTTGTCGACCGCACTCTTCACCGCCGCGACGACCGCTGGATGGCAGTGACCGAGGATCATCGGCCCCCACGAGCCGACGAAATCGATGAATTCGTTGCCGTCCATGTCGTAGATCCTGGCACCGGCGGCCCGCTGGATGAACAGGGGATCGGCACCGACCGATTTGAAAGCGCGCACCGGACTGTTTACCCCGCCGGGGATGAATTGTTGAGC
>DATJLB010000262.1:0-19414 GCA_035490915.1 Geobacteraceae bacterium | reverse complement strand
GGGCCGTGCAGATTGGTTTTCCCCTCCAGCTCCTTCTTGATGTTCTTGAGGGGGGGATTGCCCAGGTCGTCCGTGCCGTGGCAGTCGAGGCAGACGCTTTTTTCGTCCCCGGTCAGGAGCCCTTTGGCTTTGGCAAAGTGGGTGGAATGGCAGTTGCCGCACCGTTTCCCGTCCTGGACGGGTTTATGGAGGATTTTCGCGTTTTTGAGCTTCTTTCCGATCTCTTTGTGGCAGCTCAGGCAGAGGTCGGGCATCGCTTCCTTGAGGACGAAATGCGTCGACGAGCTGTGGGGGTTGTGGCACGACGTGCACGGCTTCTCCTTGACGGGGGGGTGGACGCGAGCGGCTGCCTGCATCGCCTTGGCGAAGTCGGTATGGCACTTGAGGCAAACTTCCCTCGAAACCCCTTTCAAAAGGGCCTTTTCCGCGCTCTCATGGGGGGAGTGACAGGAGGTGCATGCGCCCACCGCAACGGGGCCGTGCTGGTATTTTTGCTTGAACGGGGCGCCGTCGTGGCAGCCGAGGCAGAGTTCCGTCTGGTCATCGCCGACGTCGAGGAGGAAGCGGTTTGCCGCCCCGTGCGGCTTGTGGCAGGAGAGGCAATCGCCGTCCTTCACCGGGGAATGCACCACCTTCTTTTTCCCCAGTGCATCGTGACACTGGGCGCAGAGCTCGGGTACCTTGGCCGTCAGCTCAAAGCTTTTCCCCCCCTTGAGAGGGTGTTCCTTGGCCTTCTGCACGTGGCAGACGAGACAGTCGCCGTCTTTGACCGGCTGGTGCTGGAGCTTCAGTCCGCCGATGGTAGGGTGACAGGTGGCGGTGACGCATGAGTCGGCAAAGGCGAAAGAGGGTGCGAGTACGAGCCAGAGGAGAAGGGGAATGAAGAACGATTTCATCACAGAATCCTTGAAGAGTGATTCCTGATTCTTGCGGGGCTGGAGCCAATCCCGATAATAAACCAGAAACCGGAAATTAGAAACCTGGAAATCACACGTTTACATAGCTGAATTGTTTTTCCTCGGCACCCTCATCCCCGGAAACTCCGCTTTCGTCTGCGTCTCCCTCTTTCCCCGAATCGGAAAGACCGAATTTTTTCATCCGGTAGCGAAGCGTGTCCCTGCTCATCTTCAGGAATTTGGCCGCCTTGGTCTGATTGCCGGCGGATTTTTTCAGAGCGAGCTGAATAAGCTGCTTTTCGAGCTCTTCGATCGATATCCCCTCGGGAGGAAGGTAGATGTGCTCCCCGGGGAATTCGACCTGGCCATCGCCTGTCGACTGCCTCTTCACCTGCCCCCGGCTCCGTTTGATCTCGTTGCTCAGGTGCTGCGGGGTGAGTACTTTGCCTTGTTCCAGCATCATGAGGCGCTCGATGGTGTTGCGGAGTTCGCGGACATTCCCGGGCCAGTCGTACCGCATCAGGTATTCCATGGCTTCAGGGATGGCGCACTCGACGTTTCTGCCGTATTCTTCGTTCAACCGCTCGATGAAGTACTGGACGAGGGCGAAGATGTCCTCCCGCCGCTCTCTGAGAGGAGGGAGCGGGATGTTCATCACATTGAGCCGGAAGAAGAGGTCCCCACGGAACTTACCTTCGCTGACCATCCGGGGAAGGTCCTGGTTGGTGGCCGTAATGATCCGGACGTTGGCTTCCACGTCGTCTTCGCCCCCGAGGCGGCGAAACCGCTTCGTCTCGATCGCCTTCAGGATCTTGGCCTGCATCGGGAAAGGCATGTCGCCGATTTCATCGAGAAAGACCGATCCCCCCTCAGCCATTTCGAAAATCCCCTTCTGCTTCTTGGAGGCATCGGTGTAGGCCCCCTTTTCATGGCCGAACAGCTCGTTCTCCAGGAGGTTGTCGGGGATGGCCGCGCAGTTGACCTCGATGAACGGGGCCTCCGCACGGGCGCTGTGGAGGTGGATCGCCTTGGCGACCAGTTCCTTGCCGGTGCCGCTCTCGCCGGTGATCAGGACTGTCTTGGCGTCCGTGTCGGCGCACACCTTGATCATCTTGAAGACTTCGATCATGCTCTGGCAGTTGCCGACCAGTTTGTCCTGGTCAGACTTCTTGCGCAGCTCTCTCCGGAAATAGTCCACTTCCTCCTTGAGCCGTTTCTTCTCGAACGCCCTGTCGACGACATGCTTTACGGCGTCCATGTTGAACGGCTTGCCGAAGTAGTCCTCCGCTCCCTCCTGGAGCGCAATGACCGCGGAATCGGCATGGGCGTAGGCGGTAATCATGATGACATAAAGGTCTTCGTTCAGCGACTTGAACTTTTTCAGGACCTCCAGCCCGTTGACGTCGGGGAGGCAGATGTCGAGCATGACCAGTTCGGGTTTGAACGAGGTGAATTTCTGGATGGCCTCCGCGCCTGTGGCTGCGGTTTCCACTTCGTATCCGGATTTGTTGAGCATGGCAGCCAGCGACCATGAGATGAGCTTTTCATCGTCAACGACCAGTATCCGGTTTTTATTCATGGTACTCACCCTCTCTTTGAATGATTGGCAGACAGACCAAGAATGTGGAGCCGGTTCCCGGGGTGCTCTCCACATAGATGTTTCCGAGGTGCTGCTCGATGATGCGATGGGCAATGGAGAGTCCAAGCCCCTTCCGATTGCCTTTGGTCGTATAGAAGAGGTCGAATATCCTGACCAGGGCCGCAGGGTCAATCCCGCAGCCGCTATCCCTGATCGATACGACGATGCCGCCCCCTGCGTCCGGGGCCGAGGAGCCGCAGCACTCGTTTTTTACACACGGTGATCCCCGAAAATTCCAGCACGTCTGGATGGTCAAGGTCCCCTCATCCATCGCTTCCAGGGCGTTGAGGAAGATGTTGTGAAAGGCGTGGTGAAGCATGACCTCGTCTCCCTGGATAAGTGGCTGGTCAAAGCCGTGCCGAACATCAAGCCGGGTTTTTTGCGATCGAATCCGATCGGACAGCAGCAGGAGGGACCGGTCTATGACACTTTCCAGGCACAGAGGGGCGAAGGACGGCTTGTTCGGGCATGTGCACTGGAGCAGGTGGGCAAGGGTACCGTCCAACTGGTTCATCTGTTTCTGGAGTTCACCGCGGATTTCCTGCAGTTTCCCGCCGCTGTCGGCGGCGCCTGCTATCACCTGGACCGTGCTGGCCACGCAGGCGAGGGGGTTCATTATCTCGTGGGCAAGTCCTTCCGCCAATTCGCCGATGATCGCGAAGCGGTCCATGCGGGCAGTGTGCTGGTTCATGATCATTTGGCGGGAGACATCGGGAACGACACAGTCAAAATGGGCGGCAAGACGATCTACGCCGGGAATAGCGGGCATTTTGTCCGTGCGGGTGCTGGCCGGCTCTTCAAGGAAATCCTGAAGCAGGCAGGTCGTTTCATGGTCGAGATTGCAGAAGTCGATGGCCAGCCGGTGCTCCTGTATTCCCGGGATTTCCACGCCAGGCTCGATGTGGACCACGATCCCCTCGCACTCCACGGTTGCCGAATCGCCGGAAACGTAGGGAAGACTGAAGGTGACCATCAGTTTGGAATTAGGATGTATGTATGTGGGGACCCGACAGTAGAGGCCACTGGCCGATATGGAGATCAGTTCCGTCCGGAAACTGTCCAGGGTGTCGCTGCAAATCCAGAGGGGAAGGCTTCTGCTGAGGCGTTGAGCACTGTTGTGCAACGGTTCGTGGGATATGTTGGGGAGGGTTGATTCCATGCAGTTCCTGTGAAGGCACGACGGCAATGTCTGGTTTCTTGGTGAAAGCATGTTAACATTCTTTGTATATTCAGTAAAACGAATATTTTTTATATTCCCATAAGGAGGTCTTATAGCTATTTTTGAATATAGAGAAATATTATTTAGTGGCGGCAAAGCGCTATGTAAACCCTTGCATGGTAATGACACATGGAAAAACAGCACGTGTTGGGGGAAGGCGAGGTATGAGCTGGTCGGCTTGGATCACCTGCTGGAGCTGCTCTTGATCTTGGGATGGCAGTGGTTGCAGTCATTCATGGGGAAAGCCACTCGCATGTGGCACGTGCCACAGTACCTCCCATAAATGTTTTTTTCCATGGAGAATGCCTCCGTTCCTTTCTTTTTAATATTGAATATATCCGGATGGCAATTGGAACAGTCGAGTTCTGCATAATGCTCTTCATGCGAAAAGGTCACATCGCTGTTGGGGGAGGTCGTCCCAAGTTTCAACGGCTTCATGAGGTTATCGGGGAGAGGCATCGGGGTATAATCTCCGGCAAGGCTGGTGGCCGGGCGTATGATGCCGTCATTAAGCGCTGCGGCCCAATCGATCCCGTTTCCGAAGCTGGAAGCAGGAAGCTTTTCAGCGAATGCATTGAAACGGTCATCGAGTTCAGTCGTGTTTTTGAGGTGGCAGCGATCACAGTGTCGTGGCTGCTCGTCTTTGACCGAGAACGCGATCGTGCCGTTGTGACATGCCCCGCAGTACCGACCGGCAAGATAAGCGGGACGGCTTATTCCTGTTTCATCCCGTCGAGTGCTGAACTGAAGCTCAAAATGGCAGACCCTGCAGGTATATCTTGTGCGGTGTACCCAGTGGGGAAAGATCACGGGAGACATCCCCGCTTTCTTGCTCTTCTTGCGGAGGATTATATTGCCGTAATGTTCGGGAGGACCATTGGGCGGGATCGACTGAATGGTTCTCCCCAATTCTTCCCGCTCTACCCCCCAGGCCGGAGAGGCAAGGAGGAAGAATGAACCCCCTGTGAGGGCATACGCGGATAGGAGTAGTCCGGTCAGCAGTATCGATTTGCCCGTGGTGTCCAAGGTTTGTTCTCCACTGAGTAAGCACAGAGGAACCGATTATACTTTATAAATTAAATTATAACAATTAAATATTTATTAATTTGCTACGGTATGAAAGTCAACCTTTTTCGACAGAAAGGATCTTTGTCAGGCGGCGAGGGGGTGTATCGATCGTTGAGTGGAAGGGAGACAGATATCTGCCTCCCTTTTCGCGAACAGGCGTAGTGGGAGGGATGTGACGGAGCTTATTTCTTGAGTGCGGCCATCATCGTTGCCCCCATTTGAGTCGGGCTGGGGGTGACATGAACGCCGCACTCGGTGAGGACCCGGATCTTGTCTTCCGCCTTTCCCTTGCCGCCGGTGATGATCGCCCCGGCGTGCCCCATCCGTTTGCCCGGTGGCGCGGTTACCCCGGCGATGAATGCGGCGACCGGCTTTTTCATGTGCTCCTTGATCCAGATGGCTGCCTCTTCTTCAGCACCACCACCGATCTCGCCAATCATGAAGACCGCCTCGGTTTTCGGGTCGTCGTTGAAGAGCGCCAGGACATCGATGAACTTCATGCCGATGATCGGGTCGCCGCCGATGCCGACGCAGGTGGACTGGCCGAGACCGACCTCGGTGAGTTGCTTGACTGCCTCGTAGGTGAGGGTGCCGCTCCGGGAAACCACGCCGATCTTCCCCTCTTTGTGGATGTAACCCGGCATGATCCCCACCTTGCAGGCGCCGGGGGTGATGACCCCGGGACAGTTGGGACCGACCAGCCGCATCTTTTTCCCTTCCAGGATGCGCCTCGTCAGCACCATGTCGCGCACCGGTATCCCCTCGGTGATGCAGACCGCCAGGTCAATGCCGGCGTCGGCGGCTTCAAGGATGGCATCCGCTGCCCCGGGAGGCGGGACGAAGATCATGGAGACGGTGGCGCCGGTGTAGTGGACCGCCTCCTCGACGCTGTTGAAAACGGGGATTCCTTCGATGTGCACCCCCCCTTTGCCGGGTGTTACCCCCGCAACGATCCTGGTGCCGTAATCCCGGCACTGCTGGGTGTGAAACAGGCCGCTCCGGCCGGTGATCCCCTGGACGAGCACTTTTGAGTCTTTGTCGAGCAATATGGACATGGTTTATCTCCGATAAACGTTCATGTTTTTTTCGTTATCCCAGCATCTTGACGATCCGGGCCGCGCCGTCCCCAAGGTTTTCCCCTACCTGGACATTGAGCCCCGATTCCAGGAGAAGCGTCTTTCCTTCCTCTACCTTGCTGCCGTCCATTCTGACGACGATGGGGAGCGTGCAGTTGACTTCGTTTGCAGCCTCGATGATTCCCTGGGCTATGACGTCGCAGCGCATGATGCCGCCGAAAATGTTGACGAAGACCCCTTTGACGTCGTTGTCCTGGAGGATGATCTTGAACGCTTCGGCAACCTTTTCCCGGGTGGCGCCTCCCCCCACATCCAGGAAGTTGGCCGGTTCGCCGCCGAACTCCTTGAGGACGTCGAGGGTCGCCATGGCGAGCCCGGCGCCGTTCACCATGCAGCCGATATTCCCCCGCAGCTTGATGTACGAGAGGTCGTACTTGCCGGCATTGATCTCCAGGGTGTCGAGCTGGGAGTAGTCGAGCATGTCGGGGTACTCGCGGTGGCGGAACATGGCGTTGTCGTCGAAGTTCATCTTCGCGTCCATTGCCATCAGCCACCCCGCCTTGGTGACCACCAGCGGGTTGATCTCCACCAGGAAGCAGTCCTTCTCCAGGCAGATGCGGTAGAGGTTGAGAATCAGCTCGACACAATCCTCGCAGACGCTCCCTTTAAGCCCGAGGGCCAGGGCAATCTTGCGGGCCTGGTAAGGACGCAGCCCCGTGAACGGGTCGATGGAGAGGACATGGATCTTTTCGGGCGATTTCTGCGCCACTTCCTCAATCTCGATCCCCCCTTCGGCCGAAGCGATCAGGCAGTAGCGGGAGGTTTCGCGGTCGAGGGTGAGGGAGAGGTAAAACTCGCGCGCGATCTCCACCGCCTCCTCTACGAGGATGCGCCGTACCCTGAGCCCCTCCGGGCCTGTCTGTGGCGTTACCAGTTTCTTGCCGAACAGTTCCTTGGCCAGGTCCTGTGCCTGCTCCGGGTGGTGGACCAGCTTGACCCCGCCCCCTTTGCCCCGGCCGCCGGCATAGATCTGGGCCTTGACCACGCACCGACCTCCCATCTCCTTGGCGGCCCGTTCCACCTGGTCCGAGGTGAGGGCGACCCGACCTCGCGGTACCGGAATGCCGAACGCGCTCAGGATTTCCTTTGCCTGATACTCGTGGATGTTCATGGTAACTCCTCGTTTTTAGCGACAATGAAATTGTTTTTATCACTACCATAAATGTATACAAGAGGCAAGATGTAAACTTGTCTTACCGGTAATAAATTTTTAGATGCTCTCGATGAACAACAGCGCCGGGTCTTCCAGGTAGCGCGCCACCTTGACGAGGAAGCGGGCCGCGTCCGCGCCGTCGGTGACTCGATGGTCGAAGGTGAGGGAGAGGTGGACGACCTTGCGGATTTTTATCTCGCCTGCCACCACCCATGGCCGTTCGGCGATCCTGCCGCATCCGAGAATGGCGACGTCCGGGTAGTTGATGATCGGGGTCGAGTAGGTGCCACCGAAGTGGCCGTAGTTGGTGATGGTGAAGGAGCTCCCCTTCAGTTCCTGGAGGGTGATGGTGCGTGCTCTCGCCCGTTCTCCGAGCTTTTGCAGCTCCTCGGCGAGCTCAAGCGCCGATTTGTTCGCCACGTTCCGCACCACCGGCACCATCAGCCCGTCCGGGGTGTCGACCGCAATGCCGATGTGGCAGTACTTCTTGAGAACTAGTTCACTTTTCTCTTCGTCCACCGAGGCGTTCAGGAGGGGGTGTTCGACGAGGGCATGCTGTACCGCTTTGATGATGAACGGGAGGAAGGTGAGATGGATCCCCTTCGTGAGCAGTTCCCGCTCTTCCCGGGTCTTGAGCTCCCAGAGCTCGGTGACGTCCGCCTCTTCCATGGCGGTGACGAAGGCGGTCAGCCGCTGGGACTGGATCAGGTTGTGCGCGATGGTGCGACGCACGCCGCGCAACGGGATGCGCTCCACGCTCCCATAATCGTCGGTTGCCGGGAGGGGGGTAGGCGCCGTGGCCAGAAGGTCTTCCCGGGTGATGCTGCCGCGAGGTCCGCTCCCCCGGATTCCTTCCAGCGAGATTCCCATTTCCCGGGCGAGCGCCCGGACCTGCGGGGTGGCCAGGGGCTCCTTTTTCACGGGTTCGGCATCCTCCGGCTCGGGGAGGGCGCCGACGATCCCGGCTGAGCGGGGACGTTCCTCGTGCAGCGGCTCACCCTCCTCCGCAATGGTGATGAGGACGGCACCAACCGGGACCATAGAACCTTCCGCCTGGTGGAGCCGCGATACTCGGCCCCGGCGGGGAGACGGGACCTCAACCACCGCCTTGTCGGTCTCCACCTCGGCCACCGCCTGGTGTTCCGAGACGGGATCTCCTTCGCGCACCAGCCATTTCCGGAGCTCCGCCTCGGTGATTCCTTCGCCGAGGTCGGGGAGCTTGAAGTCATACGGCATACTCACTCCTCATGCTGAAATGAGACCCTATAAGAGTTATAGGACCTCTAATATTTCAAGATCTCGTCCAGCGCCTGCCTGATTCGCTCCGCTGACGGGAGGTAGTGGTCCACAAGGTGTGCCAGGGGGACCGTCACGTCGGGGGCAGCCACCCGGAGGACCGGGCCGCGGAGATGGAGGATCGCCTCCTGGGCGATGGTGGCGGCCAGTTCCGCTCCGAAGCCGCTGGTGAGCGGGGCTTCCTGGACAACGACGGCCCGACCGGTCTTTTGCACCGAGGTGAGGACGGTCTCCTCGTCGAAAGGGGACAGGGTCTGGAGATCGATGATCTCGGCGTCGTATCCGTCCGCGGCTTTAAGAGCCCTCTCCACCATGCTCCCCCAGGCGATGAGCGTCACGGCCATTCCCTCCCGTGCGAGGCGCGCCCTGCCCAGCGGGATGGCGTACTCGCCTTCGGGTACCTCCTCCCTGATCATCCGGTAGAGCCTGGTCGGTTCGAGGAAGATGACCGGGTCCGGGTCCCGGATGGCGGAGGCGAGGAGCCCCTTGGCGTTGTATGGGCCGGACGGGACCACCACCTTGACCCCCGGCATCTGGCAGAAGAGCGCCTCCGAGCTCTCCTCGTGCAGTTCCGGCGCCTTGATCCCTGCCCCGTAAGGGGTGCGGATCACCAGCGGGCAGTGGTAGCGACCCCGCGAGCGGGTGCGGAGGCGGGCCGCATGGGCGAATATCTGGTCCAGGGCCGCATAGATGAACCCCATGAACTGGATTTCCGCCACCGGTATCAGCCCATAAACCGCCATGCCGATGGCTGCGCCGACGATGGCCGATTCGGAGAGGGGGGTGTCGATGACCCGCTCCGGTCCGAAGGTATCCTGGAGCCCCTCGGAGATCCGGAATACACCGCCGTCCCTCCCCACATCCTCGCCGAGGAGGACCACCCGGTCGTCCCGCGTCATCTCGCTCCGGAGGGCGTTGTTGATTGCCTGGACCATGTTCATCTGCATAGGAAACCTTTTACCGTTGACATCGAGAGGCCATGACATCGTTGCTTCAGGTTTTGTCTTTTCCCACGCCTCCACGCTGGATCATCTCAGACCGCTGTCGCTTCTGTCGCGGGCTCAGGTTTGCACTGACGTAATCGAACATATCGCTTGCTTCTGGGGGCGCGGCACTTTCCGCTTCGGCCACCGCCGCGTCTATGGTCCCTCTGGCCCGCTCCCAGACGGATTTTTCATCGGCTTCCGTCCAGAGCCCCCGTTTTTCCATGAAGAGCCTCACGCGCAGGAGGGGGTCTTTCCGCTGCCATTCCTCCACCTCTGATGCCGGGCGATAACGGCTGGCGTCGTCGGCGGTGGTATGGTCGGCGATGCGGTAGGTGAGGCATTCGATGAAGGTCGGCCCGGCTCCGCTCCGTGCCTTTTCCAATGCGGCCCGTGTGGCACGGTAGACGGCGAAAACGTCGTTGCCGTCGACCTGGACACCCTCGAAGCCGTAGGCCCAGGCCTTCTGGGCAAGGGTTTTCGTGGCGGTCTGCTGCTTTACCGGGAGGGAGATGGACCACTGGTTGTTCTGGCAGATGAAGACGATCGGGAGGTTGAATACGCCGGCCATGTTGAACGCTTCATGGAAGTCCCCTTTGGAGGTTGCCCCGTCGCCAAAATAGGCGGTGACGGCGATCCGGTCCCCCCGGATCCTGGCGGCCAGGGCGGCGCCGACTGCATGGGGAAGGTGGGTTCCCACCGAGACGCAGATGGGCGCTATGTTCAATGCGTCCGGCGTTTGCCCCCCCCGCTCATCCCCGGCCCAGTAGCGGTACAGAAGGGGGATCGGGTAGCCGAGGGTAATGTGCACCCCCATCTCCCTGAAGGAAGGGAATACCCAGTCTACCTTCGCAATGGCAAGGGCGCTCCCCACTTGTGCGGCTTCCTGGCCGAGGATGGAAGGGTAGGTGCCGAGCCTCCCCTCCCGCTGGAGAGCGAGGGCCCGCTCGTCGAAGGCGCGCGACAGGACGAGAAGCTCGTAGGCCCGTTTCGTGTCATCGCCTGAGAGCGGCGGAAGCAGCGCTTCATCCACCGCGCCCTGGGGATCGAGGACTTCGATGCGCCTGACGTCGTATGAATCGATTATGTACTCTGCCATTGAGGCAAGCTTAGCACGTTAGAGGCGGGAGTCAATGCGGAGGGGAATCCGTGGTTCCCCTGCTTCGGAGGTACTTGAGCCGCGAGTGGTTGTGACGGTACTTGATAACATAAATATAAAATAATTAATGCATATTGTCGGTTCTTGATCAAACACATTGACAATGAGGGTGATTCCGTTTAGTATTTTTATTGAAGTCCGCGAAAATTAACCTTTTTTTGTTGGCATGAGTTAAAAATACTTTATTAATAGAATCGGCAAATATCCGGTACTACTTTACAGGCCGAGGTCATTGAGTTGGATTATTTCAATTATCAGACATGCATACTCGATTCGATCAACGAGGGAGTCTTTACCGTTGATCAGGGGCGAATCGTCACCTCTTTCAATCGCATGGCAACGACGATCACCGGAATTAGCGCGGAGGAAGCGATCGGCCGGAGCTGTCGCGACATTTTTGGCGACTGCGTTTGTGCCAACGGTTGTCCCCTTAAGGAAACGATGGAGACGGGTATTTCCGTCGTCGACAGGGAAATCGAGTTTGTCAACCGGGAGACCAGGAGAGTGGCGGTTTCCGTGAGCACCTCTCTCTTGCGTGACAAGGAGGGAAATGTTCTCGGCGGGGTGGAAACCCTCCGCGAGCTGGGACAATTTTTTCAGTTACGGGACGAAATTTCCGAAAAATACTCGTTTCACGATATAATCAGCAGAAACGCCTCCATGCGCAGCATTTTCGAGGTACTGCCCGACGTCGCCGAAAGCGAGGCCACCGTCCTTCTCCGGGGCGAAAGCGGCACGGGAAAGGAGCTTTTTGCCCGTGCGGTTCACTCCTTAAGCCGTCGCCGCAATGGCCCTCTCGTGGTGGTCAATTGCGGGGCGTTTCCGGAGCATCTCCTGGAAGCGGAGATTTTTGGGGTGAAACGGGGTGCCTTCACGGGGGCGGTCGAAACCCGTGCCGGGCGCCTGGAGACGGCTGATGGCGGGACGTTGTTCCTCGACGAAATCGGGGATCTCCCCCTTTCGCTCCAGGTGAAGCTGCTGCGTGTCCTGGAAAACAGGGAATACCAGCCGCTGGGTGACAAGCAGCCGAAAAGGGCCGATGTTAGGTTTGTCACAGCAACCAACCGTGATCTGGAAGCCATGGTGGAGGAGGGGACCTTCCGGCGGGACCTCTTCTTCCGCATCAATGTGGTCAATCTCACCATTCCGCCTCTCCGGGAGCGGCAGGAGGATATCCCTCTGCTGCTCGACTTTGCCCTGGACAGGTTCAATCGCGCGTACAACAGGAAGATCCTCCGCTATTCCTCAGAAGCCCTTCAGGTACTCCTCAACTACTCGTATCCCGGTAATGTCCGGGAGCTCATCAACCAGGTAGAGCAAATGGTGATTCTCTGCCGCGGCAGTGAGATCGACGTGAAACATCTCCCTCCTTCCCTCATCTCCGCTTCGGAGAGTGAACTGCCCTCCGCCTCCCGACCAGTTCCCACCAGAAAGGCCATCCGGGAAACCCTCAAGCGCAACAACGGAAATCGCACAAAGGCCGCCGAGGAGCTCGGCGTCGACAGAACCACTCTCTGGCGCTGGATCAAGCGGGCCGGGCTGTAAGAGAGTTTCTCCCGAGCACCGGTGCCGGCGTTGTCCTCCCCTGATGGGCGGGATGGGTGTAGCGGTGTTGCCGAAATGCGGTACATTTATAGGCGAAGGTGTATCCGTGTGCCCGCACAGCGGGCAGGGAGGGGAAAATGGAACGTCCAGTGATCGTGAGCGCGTTGCGGTCGCCGGTAGGAAAGCTGCTCGGGGGACTTTCGCAGCTCGCCGCCCCCGAACTGGCGGCGCCCGTCATCGCCCAACTGGTCAGGCAGGGAGGGATCGGGACTTCGCAGGTGGACGAGGTGATCATGGGGAACGTGATTGCCGCGGGGATCGGCCAGAGCCCGGCCCGCCAAGCGGCAATCCTGGCGGGACTCTCGGAGAAAACCGCCGCCGTTACCGTCAACAAGGTCTGTGCTTCGGGAATGAAGGCGGTGGCCCTCGGGGCACAGGCGATCATGCTCGGGGAGGCGGACGTCGTTGTGGCCGGCGGGATGGAGAGCATGAGCAACGCCCCCTTCCTCCTGACGGAGATGCGCCGGGGGAAGAGTTCGGGCGATGCGGTCGCCGTGGACGCGATGATCCGCGACGGGCTGTGGGACTGTTACAACCAGGCGCACATGGGGACTCTTTGCGAGCTGACGGTGAAAAAGGTGCGGCTTACAAGGGAGAAACAGGACCGCTTCGCCCTCGCCAGCCACGAGAAAGCGGCCTCTGCCGCCGATAACGGCAGGTTTGATGCGGAACTCGTCCCGATAGAGGTGCGAAAGGGGCAAGGGAAGGTGATCGTCGGCCGGGACGAGACCATCCGCCGGGATACCACCCTGGATAAGCTTGCCGGACTGCGGCCCGCCTTCGGGAGGAGCGGCACCATCACCGCTGGCAACGCGCCGGGTCTGAATGACGGGGCGGCGGCCCTCCTCCTGATGTCCCCGGCGCGGGCGCGCAGGCTTGGAAAGCAGCCGCTGGCGGAAATAGTCGGCTGGGCTGCGGCGCATGTCGACCCCAAATGGTATCCTCTTGCTCCGGTCGACGCGGTGCGCGCCCTCCTGAAGAAGACCGGCCTGAAGATGGCTGACTTCGATCTGATCGAGGAAAACGAGGCCTTCGCCGCGCAGGCGCTGGCGGTGATCGGAAAGCTCGGTCTCGACCCCCGCGTCGTCAATGTCCACGGTGGGGCCATTGCCCTCGGCCACCCTATCGGTGCGAGCGGCGCACGTGTTGTCGTGACCCTGATCCACGCCCTTCGGCAGAGGGGGAAACGGCTCGGACTCGCTACCCTCTGCCTCGGCGGCGGCGGGGCCATGGCGATGGCGGTCCGGGTATTTTGAGGATATTTTTATCGACGAGGAAGAGGGGTGACGGGGGCTCTCGCGGAGAAAACAGTATGCATTCGTGCATTGCCAGTGTTCGAGGGAAAGCGGCGGCATCGAAAGTTTCCCTTCATAAGGGCGTCTGGAGTTGGCGCTGACTGTTTTCCCCGCGAGAGCCCCCGTCACCTCTCTTGGCGCTACTGGTGACAGGATGTCAAAACCTCCTCCTACATTCTCCATCGGTTTCGAAAGGCTGGGGTTTCTCTCCTGGCGGCTCACCGCGCGCCAGCTCCTCCCCCTGCCGCCGAAGGAGGCCTTTGTCTTCTTTCGCGACCCGCGCAACCTGAGCAGCCTCATTCCGGACTGGCTCAGTTTCACATTGGCCGGGCCGCCGGAAAATCCGGCGGTATACGAGGGGGCGGAGTTCGACTATACCATTCGCTGGTTCGGCCTGCGGCTCACGTGGCGGAGCAGGATCGTCGACTATCGTCCCCCGGAACGGTTTACCGATGTCCAGGTGGTTGGGCCGTACCGCTTCTGGCGACATCTGCACACCTTCGATCCCGTGCCGGAAGGGACTCTCCTCGGAGAGGAGGTGGCCTACCGGATCCCGGTCGAGGCGGCCCTTGCGGAGCGGCTGATCAACCGGCAGCTCGAAGAGATCTTCACCTATCGCGCCGCCAGGCTCGCAGCCTGGGCGGCGTCTGCAAAGATACCGCAGTAGTCGGGCGCTTGAGAAGGAGAACGGACTAGGGGGACACCATGTGGATCGTACATGAGGCAAAGGGGAGCGCGAAGCTGGCATTGTTGCCCGCCCTTTTCTGGCTGAGCGGTTGCGTCACGTATCCGACGGATTCCCTCGTAACGCCGACCACCGCCCATGGCGCCCTTTATGAGGTCGCTGCTTTCCGGGACCAACTGACCGGGGTTGCCGTTTCCGGGCGGGGTCGGATCTTTGTCAACTTCCCCCGCTGGGGTAAAGAACCGCGCTACTCGGTAGCCGAGCTCATGCCTGACGGCTCGCTCCACCCCTATCCCGATGCGGAATGGAACCGCCAGGGGAGTGCTTCCGCACCCCATCCGGAAGCGCATTTCATCTGCGTGCAGAGCGTGTTCGCGGATGCCCACGACTCGCTCTGGATTCTCGATCCCGCTTCTCCATCCTTCCAAGGGGTTGTGCCCGGCGGGGCCAAGCTCCTCAAGGTTAACCTGGCAACCGATACGGTGGAGCGGGTCATCCCGTTCGACGAGACTGTCGCCCCGCCCGCCAGCTACCTCAACGACGTGCGGGTAGGTCCTGCGGGCGATTTCGCCTACATCGCCGATTCCGGAACCGGGGCCATCGTGGTGGTCGATCTCAAAAAGGGGACGAGCCGGCGGCTCCTCGCGGACCACCCTTCCACCAAGGCGGAACCCGGGGTGATTCCCGTGATCGAAGGGCGGGAGCTGCGCGACACCGCCGGGAACGTGCCGCAGATCAATGTGGACGGCATCGCTCTGGACGCTTCCGGCGACTATCTCTACTACCATGCGCTTACGGCCCGTACCCTCTACCGGATCGCGACCCGTCCCCTCAAGGACCCGAAGCTTCCTGCGGCGGAGGTCGGCGGGCGGGTGGAGCGGCTTGCGGAAACCGGCCCGGTGGACGGCATGTTCATGGATCGAAATGACAACCTCTACCTGACAGCCCTGGAGACCGACGCGGTCATCCGCTACCGGCCGGGGGGTAAGCTTGCCACCATCGTGCGCGACGACCTTGTTCAATGGCCCGACAGCCTCGCCATCGGCCCCGACCGCTACCTCTACGTCACCGCGTCCCAGATCAACCGGATGCCAAGGTTCAACGGCGGTGTCGACCGGAGCGTCCTCCCCTACCGGCTGTTCAGGGTCTGGCCTGATGTCCCCTGAAAAGGCGTGCTGTCCGTGCGGGATGTCGAAACTAGGCGAGTTCCTGCGCTGCCGCGAGGAGTTCCGCAAGGGAGAGCTCCTGTCGTGCCGGGATGCCTAAGCCGTCCGCGCAGCTTCGGCGGTACAGGTCGAATCGGGGATGGCGCTCGCCGTTCTCGTCCTTGACGAGCTTTGACACGACGATCCCAACCTCGGCGAGCTGGGGCTGGGAGCAGGAATTGTGGCAGCCGGCGATGGCCCACGACTTGCGCTCCCCCGCCGGACCCATCGCTTCGAGCACGCGCCGGGCGACATCACGGGTGGGGGCGAGCCCCATCTTGCATTCGTGGTTTCCGGGGCAGACCCGGAAGGTCACCCGCTCCTCCCGCGCGTCACCACCGAAACCGGCCTCGGCCAGGGCTGCGACCGCCGGCCCTTGATCGGCAAGGGAGAGGAGGTGGAACGCCACTTTTTGATCACAGGTGATGACGAGGAATCCCCCGGCATGGAGCGCGGCAATCTCCGCGAGCGTGACCAGACGGGCGGCGGCCAGCTCGCCGGCAAAAACCCCGGCCTCGATCCGCGTCACACCCTGCTCCGGCGGCGGAGGAGTGAGCTGCTTGCCGAAGCCGTCGGGGAGGTAGAGATCCTCCTTTCCGGCAAGCTCCTCCTGGAGGAGGGCGCGAAACCCGTCCTGCCCCTTCTCCCGCACCAGGTGCTTCAGGCGTTTTCCCGGCGGGGTGTGACGCCGGTAAACCGTGACGACCGCCTCGATGAGCGGGATGATCCGCCCTTCCGGCACGCTCCCTTCCAGGAGAAAGGCGGGGTGCGGCTCGCGCCCGAGCCCCCCTGCGGCCCAGACGTCGTAGCACTCCTCACCATCCTTCGTTTCTGCGAGCACCAGGCCGACGTCCTGGATCAGGTGGCGTGATTCCCGGTACCCCGCATCGACGCAGATCTTGAACTTTTTCGGGAGCCCTTCGAAGTGGGGGTTCTGGGTGAAGTGGTGGTGGAGCTTGCGCGCCAGCACCTGGACGGAGGGGTACCCTTCGAGGAAGGGGGTGCTGCAGACGATTCCCCGGACCGCCCCGCCGCAGGCGCCGCGCGAGGTGAGCCCCACGGAGGCGAGCATCCGGCCGATTTCCGGAAGGGCCCTCCCTTCGACCCAGTGGAACTCGATGCTGCCGCGGCTTGTCAGGTGGAGGGAGCCGCGGGCGAACCGCTCCGCGATCTCGGCGACCTTGAGCGCCTGCTCGGCGGAAAGGACCCCGCCCGGCACCTTCACCCGTTGCATGAAATAGCCCGGTTGTCTTTGTTCGTACGTCCCCTCGATGCGGAGTTTCTGCGGGTCCAGCGTCATGTTTTACCTCGTGAGGGGGAAAAGTCCATTGTTAACCTTTTCCCTCAAGAATTGGTGCGGAATTTCACATAATAGTACGGTTGTAACCTCCCGTCAACCGGGGAAGTGCGGACAATTTTGCGAGAGCGAAATTGGACAGCGCAGGTTGCCCGCAGGGCGAGGCCGTACGGTCGAGTAACAAGGAGCCGCGAAGCCTGACGCCGAGATGCGGAATAGTGGCGTTTCTAGGTGAAGGCCCGGACGCCGAGGACATGCTCGCCGATGATCAGTTTCTGGATCTGGGAGGTCCCCTCGTAGATGGTGGCTACCTTTGCGTCCCGCAGGTAGCGTTCAACAGGGCAGGCGTTGGAGTAGCCGTAGGCGCCGTGGATCTGGATGGCGTCGGTGGCCGCCCGGACCGCCGCCTCGCTGGCGAAGTACTTGGCGATCGAGGTCTCAAGGGTGCTTTTTTCTCCCCGGTCCTTAAGCACCCCTGCCCGCAAGACAAGGAGCCGCGCGGCATCGCGGTCAACCACCATCCGGGCGATCATATCCTGGACCAGTTGAAACGAGGCGATCGGCCGACCGAACTGCTTTCGCTGCCGGGCATGGGTGACGCAGGCGTCGATGCAGCCGGTCATGATCCCGACGCAGCCGGCCGCTACGCCGTACCGGCCGTTGTCCAGGGCGGACATGGCGATCCGGAACCCGTCCCCTGCCTCCCCGAGGAGCGCCCCGCCCGGGACGCGGCACTCCCTGAAGGAGAGCCCGGCGGTGTTGGACGCCCGAAGCCCCAGCTTTCCCCTGATCTCCATGGCGGTGAACCCGGGGGTCCCGGCTTCCACGAGGAACGCGCTGATCCCTTTGTATCCTCCCTCCGGGTCGGTCCGGGCGAAAACGACGGCGAGGTCGGCCACCGCCCCGTTGCTGATCCAGGTTTTGGTGCCGTTCAGCACCCAGCTCTTCCCGTGCCGCTCGGCCCGGGTGGTGATCCCCGCCACGTCGCTCCCCGCCCCCGGCTCGGTGAGGGCGAAGCAGCCGAGCATCTCCCCCCCGCAGAGGCGGGGGAGGTAGCGCTGCCTCTGCTCCTCGCTTCCGAAGCGGAGGATCAGCTGCTCAACCAGCGACACTTGCACCGACATGGTGGTCCGGACCGACGAGTCGCCGCGCCCCACCTCCTCGAAGATCAGGGCGTCGCTCACCTGGTCGAACCCGGAGCCGCCGTACTCCCGGGGGATGACCCCGCCGAGGAGCCCCGCCTCGCCCATCCGCCGGATGATCGTTGCGGGGAAGCGCTCATGGAGGTCGTTTTCCCGGGCTGCCGGGACGATCTCCCGCTCGGTGAACTCACGGGCCATGTCCCGTACTTTCTGCTGCCGTTCGGTCAGTGTGAAGTCCATGCGTTCCCTCCGCTGGTTTTTCCAGATAGAGAATAGTATAGGCGCGGGCGGGGGATTTGACAAACGGGCTCCCCGTCTTTCTTCTCAAATTCCCCGAGACCGGCGGAGGGTGATCTCGAAAAACTTCGGCCACCGTTTGCCGGTGACCACCAGCCGCCTCCCCTGCTCGTCGTAGGCGATGCCGTTCAGGACATCGACCGCGCCCCCGCGCTCCTCGGGCGCAAGAAGCCCCTGCAGGTCGATCCACCCCGTTAAGCGGCCACTCCGGGGGTCGATCCTGGCAATGTAGTCGGTCTTCCATACATTGGCGAAGATCTCGCCGTTCACGTACGCCAGAGCGTTCAGGCTGTCCACCGGGACGTTGTCGGAGGTGACGCCGATCGTTCTCACGGTCCGGAACGTTTCCGGATCGAGGAAGCGGAGCTGGTTCGTGCCGTTGCTCATGATGAGGCAGGTGTCGTCGTGGGTGAGCCCCCACCCCGGGCCTTCGTAGGAAAAGGTGCCGGTCCTCTGCAGGGTGTCCGGGTTGTAGACGAGGCCGGTCCCGGAGAGGGTGAGCTGGTAGAGGCGGCCATGGAAAAGGGTGATTCCCTCGGCGAAATGCTTCCCGGCGACGGGCTGTTTCATCAGCACCAGGCCCGAGCCGGGGACGCTCCGGGTGAGGTGCGATTCCCCGTACAGGCCGCTGCTTTCCAGGATGGTGCCCCGGTGGAAGACGATACCCTCGGTAAAGGACCACGGACTGTGGGGCCAGCTGGTTACCACTCTGTAGGTGTAACGCGGGACACGGACTGGAGGCAGGATGCCGGCGCGCTGCGGGGCCAGGAGAACTCCGTCCCCGCCGCACCCCACGGCCGAGACGCTGATCCGGGCATCCGTGTCCGGGGTGCAGGCGGAAAGGGTGAGGGCTGCGAACGCCGCGAACAATGCCGCACACAACGCGTACACGGGTATGGTCCTCCTTGCCGGGACGGTGACTGCAGAAACAAGTCTACTGCACCGGCAGCATCATGCAATGCATCGACGTGAACGGCCTGCGCACCCCCCCAAAAAAGGAAAAGGCCGCTTCCTTCGGGCGGAAGCGGCCTTTCGATTAACGGGTAGGGTTGACTCCAAATTTCAATAGCTTGTTATGTGGAGATGACCCTTAGTGCTCTTTGTGGCTGGGGTGGCTATATCAACTGCGGACCCGCGGGTTCCGTCGCCCCCCCTGAGTAATGGGCAACGTACGACCTTCCCACGGCCAGGGCGCGCCGCACCCGGCTCACCAACGTGATGTCCTTTACCGGCATCGGGATATAGTCAAAGAATCCCCGCCGGAAAGCCATCACTTCCTCTTCTTCGCTGGACCGCTGAGAAAGGAGAATCATCGGGATGCGGCGGGTTTCCGTCACCC
>DATJLB010000261.1:0-6857 GCA_035490915.1 Geobacteraceae bacterium | reverse complement strand
GGCAGCAAAAAAACTGCCCCCGTTCTTTTTTGACATTTCTTTTTTCCCTAAGCGGCCCGGCTGAGCGTCTCCGCCTCGTAGCGCTCGACGATCTCCCGGTACCGCCCCTCCAGGTCGGAAGGAGAACTCCCTTCGGCCTTTTCGTACCCGCCGAGGATTCCGTCCCGAACCTCTTCAGGGAGTACCCGTTCCGCCAGGGGGTAGAGGATGTGGTCTTCCTTGTCGATGTGCTCCCTAAGGAGCGCCGCATAGCCGAGGGCATTCTCGGCGATTGCCGTCTCCTGCCCCGGTTTTCCCGCAAGCGCCGCCGTAGCCGCCTCTTCCATCGCCCGGACGTAGGCGCGGCCGTGGTCGTGCTCCATGAGCATCGCCGCTACGGGACTGTTCGCCCGGGGCATGCCGTGTGCCACCAGCGCCTCGAACAGGACGTCCTCCTCCTTCGCGTGGTGGAAGCGGTCGGCGTAGTTCCGGATGAAATCGACCGCCTCAAGGTAGAACCGGTAGTTGGTGTATTCCCCCCGGCCCGTCAGGGCGGCCTTCTGCTCCAGAACCGCCAGCATCCTGAGGATCAGCCGGTGCTCATGGACGAGCGCCTGGGTGATGTCCCGTTTCATGATCAGCTCCTCCTTTCGCCGTCAACGCCTATGATCGTCGTCGTCAGCGGGATGTCCTTCCCGGACTGGGCGAGCGCCTGCTTCACCATCACGTCCAGGCCGCGGCAGCACGGGACTTCCATGATGGCCACGGTGATGCTCCTGATCTCGTTCACCCGGAAGATGGTCGCCAGCTTCTCCACGTAGCTGCCGGTGTCGTCCAGCTTCGGACAGGCGATGGCAAGCGCCTTCCCCTTCAGGACGTCCCGGTGGAAGCTCCCCATGGCAAAGGCCACGCAGTCGGCAGCCACAAGGATCTCGGCGTTCTGGAAATAGGGGGCGGTCGGCGGGACCAGATGGAGCTGGACCGGCCACTGGCGAAGCTCCGACTGCACCTTTTCGGCCGATACCGCCTGCTTCGTCTCGTCTCTCTCGATTACGCGTGCCATGCTGCCGGGGCAGCCGCATCCCACATGACTCATGATCGTCTCCTTTTCTTTTGTTTGTCTTTGCTGTATTCCTTCACCGTTCATCGTTTACTGTTTACTGTTTATCGTTCACCATTTTCCAGGTAGGTGTTGATTTCCGCCTCGACCTTCGCTTCGTCTTCCCTGGAGAGACCGTGAATGGCGACCACGTCCTTCAGGAGACAGATCCCCACCTTGCAGGTGACGCAGCCGATGTCGTACCGGCCGAGTATCTCACCGATGCCGGGGTGTGCCGCGATCACGTCCTGGATCGCCTGGGTGCCGAGTTCATTCTTGAATTCCATGCCGTCCTCCCTCGTTTGATGATCTCAGAATACCCCCTTTCCCCGAAGAAGATTATGACCTGCGTCAAAAAACCGCGGATTCCTATCCGATGGACAATAAAGGGAAAAATGGTACGCTTTACCTGGAAGAAGCGCCATAAAACAGAGATTGCTTCGTCGTTTCTCCTCGCAATGACCGTTAGTTCAGCCGTCATTGCGCGCAGCGCGGCAATCTGCTCTTAAAGGAGGCACCATGTCACTCAAGGAAAAGAAAGTCGTGATCATCGGCGGGAGTTCGGGAATGGGGCTGGCGAGCGCCAAGGCCGCGGCGGCGGAGGGGGCCTATGTCCTGATCGCCGGCCGCTCGCAGGAGCGGCTGAAAAATGCGCTGGACGAGATCGAAGGAGAGGCGGATGCCCATACCCTGGACGTGACCCGGGAGGAGGAGGTGCGGGAATTTTTCACCGCGCTCGGCACCTTCGACCACCTGGTGACCACAGCGGCCACCGGGGCGGTCGGCCCCTTCATGGAAATCGAATCGGCCGCCGTCCGCGGCGTCTTCGAGAGCAAGTTCTGGGGGCAGTACTACGCCGCCCGCTACGGGGCCAGCGGCATCAGGGCGGGGGGGTCCATCACGATGTTTGCCGGCGTGGCAAGCATCAAGCCGCTGCCGGGGCTGGTCGCATACTCGGCAGTCAACGGCGCGGTAGAAGGGCTCTGCCGGGCTCTGGCGGTCGAACTCGCCCCCGTGCGGGTCAACGTGGTCTCTCCCGGCATCGTCGCAACCCCGGTTTATGCAGCGATGCCGGAACGGGAACGGGACTCCATGTTCCAGGCCCTGGCGGACAAGCTCCCGGCCAAACGGGTGGGGAGGCCGGAGGACATCGCCAGGACGGTCCTCTACCTGATGCAGAACGGCTACGCCACCGGAACGGTCAACTACGTCGACGGGGGACATCGGCTGGTGTAATGGAGGGCAATGGTCGGGGGGAATAATTTACTTTATTTTAATATTAGATTAGCATAATATATAAACAATTCTAACAATTCTCTTTCGGGGTGAGACCATGGCCGAAAACAGGGATTTGAAGAGATGCCGCAAGAGGCTATCGCTGAAGTTCGGTGTGAATGGGCTGAGCAGGGTTTCCTTTACGGAGGACATCACGCGGCAGGGGATGTGCATCAGGAGTGCCGTCGTTTCGCCCCCCGGCACCATCATCAACATCGACCTGACCCTTCCCGACGACAAGCTGGTGACCATGAAGGGGGTAGTCGTCTGGGCCAAGAAGGTCCCGCCGAACATGATCCACATCGTCAAGAAATGCGGCATGGGGATAAAATTCACCAGGATCGAGACGGGCGAAGAGGCGTTTGCGCAGTTCTGCGCCGAGATCGAGGGGCGGAGCTCAGTCGTCGGAGGTAATCTTGACGGCAATCCGCCGCGGCCGCGGCCCGTCGAACTCGCAGAAATAGACTGACTGCCAGGTGCCGAGAAGCAGTTTGCCGCTGTCGATTAAAAGCGTCTGGGAGGTGCCGACGAGGGTCGATTTGATGTGGGCGTCGGAATTCCCCTCGCTGTGGGTGAAGTAGGGATCGTTCGGCACCAGCCGCGTCAGGAACGTCGTCATGTCCCGCTGCACCGCCGGGTCGGCCCCTTCGTTGACCGTGATCCCGGCAGTGGTATGGAGGACGAACAGGTGGCAGACCCCGTTGCTGACGTTCGCCTTCCTCACCAGCTCCCTGATCTCCGCGGTGATGTCGATCAGCTCGGTCCGTGCCCGGCTTTTGACCTCGATATACCTGATCACGATCCCCTCCCGATGACTGATTGTCTCCACTCCCAACCTGCCGAACCTGTGACGCGCCCCGCCACGGACAGCCGTGTGGTCAGTGCTATCTGAGTCGAAGCGTGACCAGCATCCTCCCCAAAAATTTGTTAAGGGAATGTTCCCTGCCGAGGCTCGGAAAGACCGGTGGTTTCCGCCATCCCAGCATGTCCAGCTCTTTGCCGATCAACCCGTTCTTCCCATAGAGAAGGCCGTCCCTGAACGCCTTGATCGCCTCCCGCTTCCGCTGCGCGGCGACGAAGACCCGCCCGAGGTTCAGGTAGTGCAGTTGATTGCCGGGATCATCCTCCATTGCCTCCCTGCAGAGGACGATCGCATTCTGCACCTCGCCACGCTCCTTTGCCAGGCAAACCGCATAGTAGGAAGCGAGAACCGGGTCATAGCCCGCCTCGAACAGGCTCTCCAGGTAAGCGAAGCCGTTCTTGGTGTCCCCCCGGTCAACGGCTTCCATTCCCTTCTTGAACGTTTCCTTTTCTTCCACGAGCGACATGGCCGCATACCTGTTAACAGCCGCTTCCCCTCACGACGTGCTGTTTCCTTTCCGAGAGATGTCCCGATCGATGCCGGGCGCAGGGTGCCGATGGAGCTGCTGCAATCCTAATACAATCCCGCGATAAATACAAACTAATCCGGCATAGCGGGAGCATGCACCAGAGGTTCAGCCCATGGTTGAATATCGCCGAACGCCCCGTATACTTGGAGAGTAAGGGGACCACCTTCCCCGCCAGATGCCAGCCACACCAGGAGGAGACGATGACCCACATCGAGACCGCGCGGATAAACGAAATGCTGGGGCTTCAGATCGCCGTCATCCGGGATGCCGCCGCCAAGCTGAACGGTGACGACCTGGAGCACCTCGAGCAGGACATTGCCGAGCTGGAAAACACCATAAAGAAGCTCAGGGAGATACTGGAGGGGCTCCCCCACCTGGCATGACCGAGCCCGCCCGGCGTACCTTCCGCTACAGCGACGCCGTCCTGATCAACTACGAGGTGCACGGCAGAGGCGGCACCCCGATCGTCTTTCTCCACGGCTTTGCCGCAGCGCTCATCACCTGGCACGACATCGTCCCCCTCTTCCCGCCGGAGTCGGCCACCCTCTACCTTCTCGACCTGAAGGGGTTCGGCTTTTCCAGCAAACCGCACGACGGACGCTACACGGTCGAGGAGCAGGCGGCCGTCGTCATCGCATTCATGGAGCATGAAGGGCTTGCCGATGCGGTTCTGGTGGGGCACTCGCTCGGCGGGGGGATCGCGCTCCTCGCCTACATCGCCGCCCGCAAAAGCGGCAAGGAGAACCTGATAGGCAGGCTCATCCTCATCTCGTGCAGCGCGTACCCCCAAGACCTTCCCTGGATCATGCGCTGTCTCCGAAAACGCCTCCTCGGCGGCGCCATCCTCCACCTCCTCCCCCTTCGCTTCATGGTCCGCTTCACCCTGACGCACCTTTTCCACGACCACAGCGCCATCACCGAAGACAGGATCGCCCGCTACGTGGGATGCTTCGGACGGAAGGGGATCGCCCACGTCTTCATCGAGACCTGCCGCCAGCTGATCCCCGAGAGGTACGTGGAGTTGACCCGCCTCTTCCGCACCATAACCTCCCCCACCCTCGTCATCTGGGGGGCGGCGGACCCGATCGTCAACCTGGCACAGGGGCTTCGCCTCCACGAGGAGATCGCCGGCTCGCACATCGTTATCATTCCTCACTGCGGCCATATCCCCCAGGAGGAGCGCCCGATCGAAACCCATGCCGTGATCCGGGAGTTCCTGGAACGATCGTCCCACAGCGCACGGCATACGGCACGCTGACGGATTTTTTTCACCCGCTCATTGAAATGTGCGGCGATTTGTGTTCTAATCAGCAGGTGGAATCGCAGGCGTTCATAGCGCTCGGCTCGAACCTCGGAGACCGGGAACTGAACCTCCTCCGGGCGGTTGCGGAGATCGGGAAGATCCCCGAATCGCGGGTCACCGCCCTCTCCGGCTTCTACGACGCGGAAGCGGTCGGCGGGCCGGAACAACCCGATTTTCTCAACGCGATTCTGAGGCTTGCCACCCACCTGCCTCCCCGCCGCCTCCTCGCCGAGCTCCAGCGGATCGAAAGCGAGGTCTTCGGCCGGGTGCGCACGGTCAGATGGGGGCCCCGCAGGATGGACCTCGACATCTTATTCTACGACGATATCGTGCTTTCGGACGACGACCTCGTCATCCCGCACCCCCGGCTTCACGAACGGCGCTTCGTGCTCCAGCCCCTGGCGGAGATCGCCCCGGACC
This sequence comes from Geobacteraceae bacterium, assembly GCA_035490915.1. Classification (GTDB taxonomy): domain Bacteria; phylum Desulfobacterota; class Desulfuromonadia; order Geobacterales; family Geobacteraceae; genus JAMPXD01. The sequence continues at coordinate 1,390 of DATJLB010000261.1, read as the reverse complement.
TTGTCCACCCCCTGCTCGGAAGGAGCGTCGCCGACCTCCTGAAGGTGGCCGGTGATGCCACCCGGGTCGTGAAAATCTAGGAGACCACCGTGCGACTCTTGATCTGGCTGCTGCTCGGCTACTGCGCCTACCTCCTCCTCAAAAACCGCAGCCAGCGGGAAATCCCCGCCGGAACGACGCAGCAGAAGGGGGAGGAGACTCACCAGGACCCGGTCTGCGGGGTTTACGTGACCGAGGCGGACGCCGTGATCGGCAGGGTCGAGGACACACGGGTCTACTTCTGCTCGATGAAGTGCCTGGAGAAGTATCGGGACCAGCTGGAAAACAAAACGGCTTCGTAAAAGGTCCATCTGCGGTGGTGCGCTCCTCGCGCGCCTTGCATCCGGAGCCTTTTCCGAAACCTCACCAACCATTCTTTGGAGGAAACACCATGAAGTTTTTCATCGACACCGCTGACGTCAAGGAGATCAGGGAGGCCCACGAGCTGGGGGTTGTGGACGGGGTAACGACCAACCCGTCGCTGATCGCCAAGTCGGGCCGGAAATTCGAGGACGTCATCAAGGAGATCACCGGCATCGTCGACGGCCCGATCTCCGCGGAGGTGGTCTCCCTCGACCACGACGGGATGATCCGGGAGGCGGAGCAACTCGCCAAGATCCACGAGAACATCGTCGTCAAGCTTCCGATGACCCCCGAGGGGCTGAAGGCGACCAAGACCCTCCACGACGAGGGGATCAAGACCAACGTCACCCTGATCTTCTCCCCGCTCCAGGCGCTCCTCGCGGCCAAGGCGGGCGCCACCTACGTCTCCCCCTTCGTCGGCCGGCTGGACGACATCTCCCAGGACGGGATGGGGATCATAGAGGAGATCCGGACCATCTTCGACAACTACGGCTACGGGGCGGAGATCATCGTCGCCAGCGTCCGGAACCCGATCCACGTGCTGAACGCGGCCCTGATCGGCGCCGACATCGCCACCATCCCGTTCTCGGTGATCACGCAGCTCACCAAGCATCCGCTGACGGATGCGGGGATCAAGAAGTTCCTCGAAGACTGGGAAAAAGTCCCCAAATAGGGGAACGCGCCTTTGCCGCAATCTCGGCGTTGCGCTCGTCGCACGACGCTCGACGTACCTCCAGTACGCCTCGCGCCGTGCTCCTCGCGCGCCTTGACCTTGCGGCAAAATCGCGTTCCCTCTCATGGTAAAGACAGAAAACAAAACCCCCGGAAGTTCTCTTCCGGGGGTTTTGTTTTTCCGATAGAACGGGGATCAGGCGGGCCGCGCCTCGAAGGAGACGATCCTCCCCTCCTCCACCTCGTAGGTCACCTCGATCGGGTTGCAGCAGACCTCGCAGTCCTCGACATAGCTCTGGGAGCCGGCCGACAGATC
>DATJLB010000260.1:0-4209 GCA_035490915.1 Geobacteraceae bacterium | reverse complement strand
GGCGGGGGACTATGGCGACAGCTATTTCCTGAAGGGGGTTCTGCAGGGGGTGGACGAGGTCGTCGCGCTCGCCTATTCGACGGTTCCCAAATCGAGCTTCGAAGACCCGGTCCATGATATCCTCAGTAACCTGCCTGCTGCCGTGAAGCTTTTCGAGATCGCCGCCGACCTCGCGGTCGGAAGGCTGGTGTTCGTTTCGTCCGGCGGCACGGTCTACGGCAAGGCGCAGAGCCTTCCCATCGCTGAGGGGCATCCGACCAATCCCGTCTCCCCTTACGGGATAACGAAGCTTGCCATCGAAAAGTACGCGCTGATGTACCATGAGCTGAAGGGGCTTCCCGTCATGTGCGTCAGGCCGGCAAACGCCTACGGAGCGGAGCAGAGGGCCTTCACGGGGCAGGGCTTCGTGGCGACCGCGATTGCGGCCATTCTGGAGCAGCAGGAGGTCGTGCTGTTCGGAGAAACCGGGACGATTCGCGATTACATCCACGTCAGGGACGTCGCGAGCGCCATCGCCGCCGTCCTGGACCATGGCCGCCCCGGGGAGTGCTACAACGTCGGCAGCGGCATCGGGAGAAGCAACCGGGACATTCTCGATGCCCTTTCCCCGCTGGCGAGATCGGCGGGGCTCGACGTGAAAATAACGGCGCAGCCGGCGCGCCGCTTCGACGTGCCGGCCAACATCCTCGACAGCCGGAAATTGCGGGAAATAGCAGGGTGGGAAACGTCGGTCCCCTTCGCGGAGGGGATCAGGGAAACCTGGGAGTGGTTTTCCCGCGCCTACGGGCGGGACGGCGCATGAACGGCATGTATACGTCCGGTGAATATCTGCAGAATACCCAAACCTGGCACGTGGAGGATTCCGCCTGGAAAGCGCGGCAGATTCTGCGCGGGATGCGGGAACACCACCTGGCTCCCGAGACCGTCTGCGAGGTCGGGTGCGGGGCGGGGGAGATCCTCAACCAGCTTTATGAGGCGCTGCCGCCGCACACCCGGTTCACCGGTTTTGAAATCTCGCCCCAGGCCTTTGCCCTGTGCCGGGAGCGGGAAAAGGAGCGCCTCGTCTTCCGGAACGAGGACATCCTCGCGACACCGGAGACATACGACCTGCTGCTGGCAGTCGACGTGTTCGAGCACGTCCCGGACTACCTCGGATTCCTGACCGCGCTGAGGGAGAAGGCCATGTTCAAGATATTCCACATCCCCCTGGAGCTGACGGTGCGCAGCCTGTTTTTCGGCGACGCCCTGCCGGCGTCCCGGCGCACCATGGGGCACCTGCACTATTTCGACCGGAGCACGGCCCTAGCCGCCCTGGAGGATTGCGGCTATGCGGTGCTCGGTGATTTTTACACCTTCTGGCAGGGGGAGCTGCCGCACCGGGTGCCGAAGAGCTTCCTGGACCGGCTGGCGATGCGCTGCCTGAAGGCGTGGAATGAAGACCTGGCCGTACGGGTGCTCGGCGGCCATTCTTTGCTGGTCGTCGCTCGGTAGGTGCGGTGCCGGCTCCAGCAGTAGCGGGTAAGGCATGAAGATTCTCCACACGGTCGAATTCTACCACCCTTCCGTCGGCGGCATGCAGGAGGTGGTGAAACAGCTTTCCGAGCGGCTGGCCCGACGTGGTCACGAGGTGACGGTGGCGACGACCCGCTTGCCCGAAAGGCATGACAAGGTCATCAACGGCGTACGCATCGAGGAGTTTGCCGTCTCGGGAAAGCTGGCCACCGGGATGACCGGCGAGGTGGGGCGGTACCGGCAGTTTGTCGTTGAATCCGGCTTCGACATCGTCACCAATTTCGCCGCCCAGCAATGGGCGACGGATGCGTTGATCACCATGCTCGACGAGATCGGAGCGAAAAAAGTCTTCGTCCCGACCGGCTTTTCCGAGCTGCACCACCCGCGGTTCAGGGAGTATTTTGCGGGGATGCGCCGGTGGCTGCACCAGTACGACATGAACATCTTCCTGTCCTGCGACTACCGCGACATCAACTTTGCCCGCGACTGCGGGGTGCGCGACATGGTGATCATCCCGAACGGAGCCGCCGAGGAGGAATTCCTCCCCGAGGCGGACATCGATATCCGGCAGCTCCTCGGGATCCCGCGCGACCATTTCCTCGTCCTCCTCGTCGGCTCCCATACAGGACTGAAGGGGCACGCGGAAGCGGTGAGGATTTTCGGGCGGGCGCGGATCAGGAACGCGACGTTCCTCATTGCGGCCAACGATTTCGGCCGGGGGTGCGCGAGGGGGTGCAGGGTAAGGCAGGTGCTCTTCAACGCCTGGCCGTGGCGGCGCGCCGACGGCAAGCGAGTGCTGGTCGCCTCGCTTCCCCGCAGAGAGACGGTGGCCGCCTATCAGGCGGCCGATCTGTTCCTCTTCCCCTCGAACATCGAGTGCTCTCCGCTCGTGCTCTTCGAGGCGGCCGCCTCCCGGACTCCCTTCCTCGCGACCGAGGTCGGCAACGCGCGGGAGGTCGCGGAGTGGACCGGTGCCGGTGCTATCCTGCCGACGCGCACGGACCGCAAGGGGTATTCTCGGGCGGAGATCGCCGGCTCGGCTGCGATGGTCGAGGCGCTCTGGCGCGATCCCGCCGCGCGTGGGGAGATGGCGGAGCGCGGCTTCGCCGCCTGGCGGGAGCGCTTCACCTGGGGAGGGATCGCCCGGGCTTACGAGAACCTGTATGCGGAACTGTCGGAGGTGCAGCGATGATAGGCCGTTCCTTGATACACGCAATCCTCGGCCGCAAGCGCCGCCTGAGCCGCGGTAGCGGCACGCTCAACGACGCCTGCAGCGAGTTCGAGGTTAATAACTGGGATATCTCCCAGTTCGTCATCGATACCCTGGTGCCGGTGGTGGGGGTCCTGCCGTTCCCCCTGAACGAGCAGATGCTGATGGTGGCGGCCGTCGCTCGGCTCAGACCGACGCACATCTTCGAATGGGGGACGAACATCGGTGCATCGGCGCGGATCTTTTACGAAGCGTGCAGGGCGCTCGGAATGGACACCGAGATCCACTCCACCGACCTACCCGACGATGCGGACCACGCCGAACACCCCCGGGAGAAGCGGGGGCGCCTGGTGCGGACCATCCCGCAGGTGAGACTGCACCTGGGAGACGGCCTCGACACGTCGCTCGCGATACTTTCACATGGGCGGGACCGCGCGCCGAAACCGCTCTTTTTCGTCGACGGCGATCACGCGTACGATTCGGTGCGGCGGGAACTGGCCGGGATCGGCGATGCGGCGCCCGAGGCTGCAATCCTGCTGCACGACACGTTTTACCAGTCCGGGGGGGCGGGGTACAACGTCGGGCCTCACCGCGCTGTCAGCGAGTTTGTCGGCGCGAGAGGCGGCTACCGGGTTATCTCGCAGAACCTCGGCCTGCCCGGGATGACGCTCCTCTGGCGGGAATTTCCGGCATGATCATCGTCAAGCTCTGGGGAGGGCTGGGGAACCAGATGTTTCAGTATGCAGCGGCGCGCCGGCTGGCGTTGGCGAACGATGCGCCGCTGAAGCTCGACCTTGGGTGGTTCGACCGCATCCCGCGCGGTGACACCCCGAGGGAGTACGAACTGCACGTTTTCAACTGCGTGCAGGACGTCGCCTCGGCGCGCGAGGTGAAGGCGCTGCGCGGGGTGGATACCAGGAGGTGGCCGAAGGCCGTGAAGCGTCTCATGGAGGCCGCCGGCCTCCTCGTGAAACGGTCCTGCGTGCGGGAGAAGCATTTCCACTTCGACCCGGAGGTACTCGGTTTGCGGGGCGATCTCTACCTCGACGGCTATTGGCAGAGCGCAAAGTATTTCGCCGATGCGGCGGATGCCATCCGGCGGGATTTCACCTTCCGGGACGCTCCCGATCCCGTCAACCGGGAGTTCGCCGAGCGCATCCGGGGGGTCGAGGCGGTGTCGCTCCACGTCCGCCGGGGTGATTACGTTGCCGGCGGGGCGAGCCGGCATCACGTGAGCAACTCCCTGGAGTATTACGAAAAGGCGATCGCGGCGCTGACCGCCCGGCTCCGCGAGCCGCATTTTTTCGTCTTTTCCGACGAACCGGCGTGGGTGAAGGAAAACCTGCGCCTTGACGTCCCCTTGACCTGCGTCGATCACAACGGGGCGGGGAAAGGGTATGAAGACCTGCGGCTGATGAGCCTTTGCCGGCACCATATCATCGCCAACAGCTCGTTCAGCTGGTGGGGGGCATGGCTTTCGGACCATC
>DATJLB010000259.1:0-9338 GCA_035490915.1 Geobacteraceae bacterium | reverse complement strand
AGAGAAGGTAGGAACGTGGGTATGCGAGGAGAGGAACGTTCTCGAGGACTACAGGCGGGTGTTCGGGAAAGACCCGCCACAGATAGGGGCCGTGGCGGTGATGACCGACACCGACGACACCAGGGACGAGGTGACCGCCTGGTACGGGGACATAATTTTATCAGTCCCGGAGGAAAAAACAGCGCATTGAAAGACAATGCGGGGTGCGGAATGAAAACCCTTTCGGCCGCAAGCCTTTATTCCGCACTCCGCGCTCCGGATGTGATCATCCGACCAGTTTCACCAGCCGCGCCCGCTGCTTTTCCAGCTTCTGCTGGCCTTCCTCGATCACCTTCACCAGCTCCTTTTTCGCCTCGTAGGCCATGTCCTTCCCCTTGTCGAGGATGTCCTCGGCCTTCTCCGACACCGTTTCCACCATCTCCGAGACCGTGTCGGCGAAATCCTCCACCACCCCTTCCGCCTTGCGTCTCACCTTCCTGGAATAGCGGGCGATGTCCTTCCGGGTCCTCTCCCCTGTCTGGGGCGCGAACAGCAGGGCGAGCCCCGCCCCGATGATCCCCCCCGCTACCAGCATGAGTGCCCCAACCACTGTCGCGTTGTTATTTTCGGCCATTGTACCCTCCGATAGGTGAGATTTTGGATAAAGTTTACCATGCGAGGGATAGGTGTAAAGAACGATTGAATTCCGGGACCCGTCAAGTCCGTGTCCAAACTAGCCACAACGGAGCCGCTTCTTCCCCTCCTGGAACAAAACGTCGATCTTGTTCGGCAGGGCAAGCTGAACGATCCCGAGCCCGAACTGGGGGTGCAGCAGCAGGTTGTTGACGCGGTACTTACCGTTCATATCGTACTGAACCGCCTGCGCCGGATTCCACCCAGGCTGCAGGGCCGTCCACTCGGCACGCGCCGCGGCCTGCGGATCAGCCTTCGACGTGCGGGGGGTCGTCGCTTTCTTCTGAGAAGCCTTGGCGGCGGCCGGCTCACGGGGAGCCTTGGGCACCTTTGCCTCCTTAGGCGCCTTGACCGGGTGATAGTTGTGGTGTGAGCGGCAGGTATTGCACTCGACGCGCACGATCTTCTCCCCGACCATGGCGACAATCGTATGGTTCGTCAGGGTGCGGCAGCGGGTACAGTGATTTTCGATGGTGCTTCCGGCTGAGAGCGGTCTGGTCACTTTCTTCTCCTTGGGTGTGTCCTGCCGTTTCGGCAGCGGCAAAAGGCTGGTCGCACTGGTCGTGCGAAACCGGTTGAGTCGACAAAAAAAACCACAGGGCTGTCCCTGTGGTCAGGCGTCAGCTAGTGTATAGCACGTTATCCGTTCCCTGGCAAACGGTTTGCAGAAAACATGCATCACGCGGTGTGACAAGCCAGGCCGACCTCGCCCGAGCCGCGATTATCCTTCCGATTTCAGTCGCCGGGTCCACGTCACCAGCGCCTCGAGCAAAGAGGCGATATGTTCCGTCGTTTTCCGGTCGGTCAGGCGCCCCGTGTCATCGATCTTTTCGTGGGCAAAGGGAACCATCACCTCAGGACTGTTCAGCGGGTACATGTTCAGGAAGACGCAGCTCTGGCGCAGGTGGTACTGGGCCCGCGCCGTGCCGAGCATTCCAATCGAGGCCCCCATGATCGCCACCGGTTTCCCGTCCAGGACATTGTCCCCGTATGGCCGCGAGGCGCAGTCCAGGGCGTTCTTCAAGACCCCGGGCATCGAGTAGTTGTACTCGGGGGTGGCGATCAGCAGGGCATCGGCGGCGCGGATTGCCGCCTTGAACTCCTTGACCTTCTCTGCCGGCTCCATTTCGGTGTCCTGGTTGAAGGGAGGTATCCCCGCCAGGTCGAAGATCTCCAGCTGAGCCCCCGCAGGGACCATTTCCTGCGCCGCCCTCAGGATCGCCTTGTTGTATGATCCCTCGCGAAGGCTACCGGCAATGCCGAGAATTGACAGCTTCGACGTCATAATCCTTTTCTCCTTGTCCATCAGGCTGGTCAGAATTTGTAGGTGAGCCACGTGGTCACGTAGTCCACATCCTCTCCGGGGCCTGTCTCCCGGAGAAAACGGCCGGCAAAAAAATGGCCGTAGATAGCGACGAACGACAGGTGGCGGTCGATGTCCCAGAACAGCTGCGCCTGCGCCATGCTCCCGATGTACCGGGCATCGCTCGTCCTGCCGGAACGGATCAGGACGACCGCGTTGTTGTACAGTCCGTCACGGGTGCTCTCCCGCCAGAAGAAATCCCAGTCGAAGATGAGCGTGGTGTGGGGCGTGAGATGGAGATCGAGGCAGGGGTTGAGGTCGATGAAGTTGGCCGGACCGATCAGCCCCGCTTCGCTGAAATAGGCCCCCTTCGGGAAGAGGGGGTTGAAGGTCTGCAGGTCGGGGTTGTTCGGGTCCTCGTCACCGCTGGCGATGTCCGCCCGAAGTCCCACCCGCGGGCGAAGCGGCAGAGCCGTAAAGGTGTACCCGGTGTCGGAGGCAACCGTCCAGGCACTGATGTCTCCGTTGCCGAAGCTCCCCCACTGGTAGAGGGCTTCGAAGTTGTAGTCGAGGGGGGCTGCGGTCCGCCAGAGCCTGGTCCCGACCGAATGCCGCGTCTCGCGGGCGCTCCCCTGATCGAAGCCCGCCTTGCGGCGAAAGAGCCCCAGGTAGTAGAGGTCGATGTTCGCCTGGGGGAAGGGCGGGAACGGCAGCACGGCATACGTCCCCCAAAGCGCCTTGGTATTGTCCGGCCCGTCGTCGAAGACGTAGCGGTTGGTCTGTGCCGGCTTGGTGGCAAAGCCGTCTATTTGGACATCTTCCCCCCGGTAGATGACCCGGAAGCCGTCGAAGCTCTGGCGCACGTTCGGCCCTTCCCGCACCGAAATGAGCCGCTGGCTGCCGTAGGCCAGCTCCTGCCGCCCAGAGCGCACCGTAAGAGACGCATGTGCGGGCAAACCGAAACGCACATCGAGGAACAGTTGGTGAACGTCCAGCTCGTCCAGGTCGGTCGGACGCGCCCCCCCCGCGCGGCCGTCTTCCATGCTGCTCTGAAGCTGGCTGAAGAGGCGGACATGCTCACCCATGTGCAGGTCGCCGTGGAGGAAGTAGCGCTGGAGGAAATAGCCGTGGTCCTGCGGGTCCTGCCCCCAGTTCGGGTGGTTGAAGTATTCGTACCGCTCCCGCGCCTCCCCGCCGAGGGAGAGATACCAATCGGGTGACTGCCCCAAGGGAACATACTTCACCGGGTCCCAGAAGTCGGTACGGTTAGCCGGGTCGCGCAGGTAGCGGTAATCCTCGTCGGCGCGGTTCAAGGCATACGGCGGAGGAGTGCCTGCTGGTCTTCCCGTGTCGGCAGAGGAAGCCACTACATGGAGCAATAACATAACAACGACCATGAAACAGATTCCAGTGCCTCCACAGTGCTGTCTCATTGTCTCCCTCCATAACAGAACATTCCGACACTCGCATAGTCTCACTTTACGCCGGCAACGACGAACCCTTACTTCACCATGCCGAACGGATCCTTCACGACTTTCTGATTGGCATTATTCCAGAAGTTCTGCAGGACGAATCCGTATTCCGGCAGATTCTGGATGAACGGCGCCAGCATGTCGTTGGCAGACGGGAGCTTCCAATCTGCCTGAAGTTCGCATGCAAGGGCGAAAGTCGTCACGAGCTCGGCGCCGGCGCGCGCCATCCGCGACATGGCCGCCTCGGCCTCGTAACGGTTCCAAGCCCCGCAGGCATCGACCACCGGGAAAACCTTGTAGCCGTCCTGGAGCATGGACATGGTCGGCAGAGCGCAGCACGTACCGATGGTCACACCGGAAATGATGACATGCCGACGCCCGGTCGTGGCGACCACTCCCACGAGTGCCTCGCGAAAGGTGGGATCCTCGTAGCAGTTGATGATCCCGGTCCGGCGGTAGATCGGCTGATCGGAGAAGAGTTCCTTGATCTCCGGGAGCGTGTCGCCGTTCTGCCATTGGGCGTTTGACGAGGAGATCAACACGGGAATCTTGAGCGCCTTGGCGACCTGCGCGAGCCCCACGATGTTGCTTCTGTACTCCGCCAGAGAGCTGAAGTCGCGAACACCCGCCATCAGACCGATCTGGTGGTCGATGAACAACATGACGGTGTTCTCCGGCGTGGGCTTGTCATAGGGAATCCGCCCCTGGCTGCGCGCGTCGGCGGCCGATGTCTTCGGCGGCAGGACCTTGTTCGTGATCGGGCTGACGACCTCTTGTGGTGAGTTTGCCACGGGAGCCTCCTTGTGTGTTAAAATGCGAAACAGTCGCAGCCCAGGCCCCAGAAGTCGCTGTAACGTGGAGCCGCGCCCTGGTGCTGATGGCCGGCATGACTACAGCCGTGCGCATGGCACGAAGCGGAATGCTCATACCGGGGAACGGGGACGCCGGCGCGGGCTGCCTTGCGAACGTCCAACGGCGCCCCGTACCCGCCATACACCTTTACGGGCGACCATTCCGGCAAGACCGGAAGCGGCGTCGGGTCAAGGTTCCCGAATTCCCCGGCGCCGTAGACGATCTTCCCGTCAACGATGGTCAGCACGGACTCGATCCCCTTGATCTTCTCTTCCGGCACGGAGAGGTAATCTTCGGTGAGCGCAGCGAGGTCCGCCAGCTGGCCGATGGCGATCGCCCCTTTCCTGCCGCTTTCCCCCGAAAACCAGCTGCTCCCCTGGGTGTAGAGCCGCAATGCCTCCTCGCGGCTCAGGCGGTTTGCTTCGGCATACAACGGGGCGCCGCCGACCGTCTTCCCGGCAACCAGCCAGTAGAGGGAAACCCAGGGGTTATAGCTCGCCACGCGCGTCGCATCGGTCCCCGCCCCCACCGGAATGCCGAGATCGAGCATTCTTCGCACCGGTGGGGTCCGCTCCGCCGCCTGCTTCCCGTAACGGTCCAGGAAATACTCACCCTGAAAGGCCATGCGGTTCTGGATGGCGATGCCCCCTCCCAGCGCCCTCACCCGTTCGAGGTTGCGGTCGGAAATGGTTTCGCAATGATCGAAGAACCAGAGTGTGTCTGTGAAGGGAATCTCGCGGTTCACCTCCTCGAACACGTTCAACATGCGGGCGATGCTTTCGTCATAGGTCGCGTGGATGCGGAACGGCCATTTGTTGGCGGCCAGGAGCGATACGACCTCTTTCAGGTCCATTTCCAGGCTGGACGGGAGATCGGGTCTCGGTTCCAGGAAATCCTCGAAATCCGCCGCCGAGTAGACCAGCATCTCCCCGGCCCCGTTGCAGCGGTAGAAATCGTCACCATTTCCGGGGGAGGTCAGCTTCATGCACCGCAGAAAATCCTCTTTTTCCTCTTTCGGTTTCTGCGTGAAGATGTTGTAGGACATCCGCACGGTCATCTCGCCCCGCCGGTGCAGTTCCTCGATGATCGCGTAGTCGTCCGGGTAGATGTGCGATCCGCCCCCCGCGTCCACCAGGCTGGTGAGCCCAAGGCGATTCAACTCGCGCATGAAGTGACGGGAGGAATTCATCTGATGCTCGGGCGGCAGTTTCGGCTGCTTGCCGACGGTGGCGTACAGGATGCCGGCATTGGGGCGTGCAATGAGGAGCCCGGTGGGATTACCCTGTTTGTCGCGCTGAATTTCGCCGGCGGGGGGGTCAGGTGTGTCCTTCGTGTAGCCGCAGGCCCGCAAAGCGGCCTTGTTCAACATTCCGCGGCAATAGAGGTGCAGGACGAAGACCGGCGTATCGGGGGAGACGGCATTGATCTCCTCGAGCGTGGGCATGCGGCGCTCGGCGAACTGAAATTCGCTCCAGCCGCCGATGACCCGGACCCATTGGCCGGGAGGCGTGCGCTGCGCCTGCTCCTTCAGCATCCGCAGGCCGTCGGCGAGAGAGGGAACGCCGTCCCAGCGAAGCTCCAGGTTGTAGCTCAAGCCGCCCCGGATCACGTGCATATGCGAATCGTTCAAGCCCGGGATTACCCGACGCCCCTTGAGGTCGATCCGCTGCGTGTTGGCATCAGCAGTTGTGAGGAGCTCCTCCCCGCCTGTGGCCGTGATGCGACCGCCGGCCATGGCCACGGCCGAAACCTCGGGGTGGACGGGATCGAGGGTGGTAATCTTTCCGTTATACAGAATCAGCTCGGGTGCGTTCATGTTGTTACCTCCGTTCCGGGCGGTGTTCCAGCCAGGGGCTGAGGATTCTCACCAGCACCGGCATGACCGCCCACGTGTGGCTACTTCGAGCCTTTCCGGCTGGGAGGTGCGCCGTGGACCATGGTGTAAGCGTACTCCACCCCCTGGCCGTAGGCGCCGCAATGTTCTTTCACTATTTCAATAACTCCATCGTACGTCTCCTTCCGGGCCCAGTCGCGCTGGTACTCGAGGAGGACCTGCAGGGCGGTCACCGGCGCCGCACCACCCTGTTCGACTCGGCGCATGGCGGCGCTGTGCGCGGTCGCACTCGTCCCCCCCGAGGCGTCTTCAACGGCATAGACGTCATAACCCGCCTTCAAAGCCTCCAGGGCGGGAAATGCCAGGCAGACTTCGGTCCAGAGGGCCGCCATGACCAGTTTCTTCCTCCCGGTCGCCTTCACCGCCTCGACGAACTGCGCATCCTCCCAGGAGTTCATCGAGCTCCGTTCGACCGGCTCCTGACCGGGAAAGATATCGAGGAGCTGGGGCCACATGTTGCCGGAAAAGCCTTTCGACTCTACCGTGGTGAGAACGGTCGGCACCTTGAATAATTTGGCCGCCTTGGCAAGGAGGAGGACGTTATTGAAAAGGGTCTGTCGGTCGATGTTGGCGACGCCGAAGACCATTTGAGGTTGAAAGTCGATGAAGACGACGGCGGAATTCTGAGGATTGAGCAGTTCGGTGTAGTTCATGGACGCGGCTCCTTTCTTGAGTTGGGGTTTCGAACATTGACAGGGATACTTTTCTTTACTTCTCTCTATTTCTCCTACAGCACATTCCCTGAAAGTCAACCGTAGGGCAAGCAGCCCAAGGCATTCTACAAGACCTGCTCTTCCGGCGGCGATTGTGCCAGCCCATGTCACGCTCCTTCCTTGCCGGACGATGGTTCCTGCGGCGGCTCTTCTTCGGCCTCTTTCTGTCCCTCACTCTTTCCCTTAAACCCCGTACTGAACTTCTCGATGACGTAGAACATCATCGGAATGAGAAAGATGGCTATCCCCGTCGCTGCGAGCATGCCCCCGATGACGCCGGTTCCCATCACCTCCCGGGCGATCGCTCCGGCGCCGCTCGCGATAGCGAGCGGCAGGCAGCCGAGGATGAAGGCGAAGGAGGTCATCAGGATCGGCCGCAGCCGCAGCCGCGCGCCGGAAAGCGCCGCCTCTTTCAGGTCCGCCCCTTTTTCGTATTCATCCTTGGCGAATTCGACGATCAGGATGGCATTCTTGGCGGCGAGGCCGATGAGGACGATCAGGCCGATCTGGGCGTAGATATTGAATACCATTCCCCGCAGCATGAGGGCCGCGAAGGCGCCGCAGACGGCAATCGGGGTGCTGAGCAGCACGCTGAACGGCAGCGACCAGCTCTCGTAGAGGCCCGCCAGGATCAGGAAGACGAAGAGGAGCGACAGGGAGAAAATGGCCGCCGGCGGAACTCCCTGCTGTGCCTTCTGCTCCTGGAACGACATGCCGAGGTAATCGAACCCCATCTCCCGCGGCATGTTCTCGTGAAAGACCTCCTCCAGGGCCCGCATCGCCTGGGCCGAACTGTAGCCGGGGGCGGCCGTGGCGTTTATCTGCGCCGAGCGGAAGAGGTTGTAGCGCATGGTGAACTCGGGACCGGCGCGTTTCTCCACCCGCGTCACCGCCGCGAGCGGCACCGGGTCACCGCTGGAGTTGCGCACGTAGAACTGCCCCAGTTGCCGGACATCGGTCCGGTAGTCCCCCTCGGCCTCCACGTAGACCTGCCACGTCCGGCCGAACCGGTTGAAGTAGTTGACGAACTGCCCCCCCATGAACGCCTGGAGCGTGCCGTAGACATGACCAAGCTCCACCCCCTCGCTCAGGACCTTGTCGCGGTCCACGTCCACGAAATACTGGGGGACGCCGGGCAGAAGCGTCGTCGTCACCCGCGCCAGCTCCGGGCGCTTCCGGGCGACGGCGAGGAACTTCTCGGTATTCTCCGCCAGGAAGGCGATATCCTTGCCTGCCCGGTCCTCGAGGATGAACGTCACCCCGCCCGCAGTGCCGACCCCCTGGATGGCCGGCGGTGGAAAGGCGAAGGCGTTCCCCTCGGGCAACCGGCCGAGCTCACGGTTCAACCGGGCAATGATCCCCGCGGCATCCTCCCCCGGGCGCTGCCGCTCGTCCCATTCCTTCAGCCTGATGAAGAAGAAGCCGCTGTAAGTGTTGCGGACGTTGCTCAGGAGGTTGAAGCCGACGACCGTCGAGCAGTATTCCACCCCCGGGGTGTCCATGATGATCCGCTCGGCCTGGCGGCAGGCTTCCGCGGTCCGCTGCAGGGAGGCGGCGCTCGGGAGCTGGATGCCGGCGAAGACGTACCCCTGATCTTCCTCGGGGAGAAAGCCACCGGGAATCCGCTTGCCCAGAAAAAATATCCCCGCACTTGCCACCGCGAGGAAGACGAAGCCGATCGCCGCCTTGCGGATAACGGCGCCTGTCAGGGTGACGTACGCATCAGTCCCCTGTTTGAAGAGGAGATTGAAGCGGCGGTAAAACCACCCCAGCGGGCCGCGCGCTTCTTTCTTCGGGCGGAGCAGGATGGCGCAGAGGGCGGGGGAAAGGGTCAGGGCGTTGAAGGCGGAGAGGAGCACCGAGATGGCGATGGTGACCGCGAACTGGGTGTAGAGCCGACCGGTGATCCCGGGGATGAAGACGGTCGGGAGAAAGACGGCGGCAAGCACCAGGGCGATGGCCACGACCGGGCCGGCGACCTCGCTCATCGCCTGGACGGACGCCTCCCTGGGCGCCATTCCCTCTTCGATATGGCGTTCGACAGCCTCGACCACCACGATGGCGTCGTCCACGACCAGCCCGATGGCCACGACCAGCCCCATCAGGGCGATGGGGTTGATGGAGAAGCCGAGGACCGGGAAAAAGGCGAAGGTGCCGATCAAAGAGACGGGAACGGCGATGATCGGGATGAGGGTTGCCCGCCACCCCTGAAGGAAGGCGAAGACCACGATGACCACCAGGATTACCGCGATGAGCAGGGTTATGGTGATCTCATGCAGCCCGGCGGTGACCGATCTGGTAGTATCGAGTCCGATGCGGTAGTCGAGGTCGGCCGGAAAGGAGCCCTTGAGGTTGGCCATCACCTTCTGGGCCCCTCGCACCGCCTCCAGGGCGTTGGTGCCGGGGAGCTGGTAGAGTGCCATGATCCCCGC